>NZ_JBGFFG010000092.1:0-9718 GCF_056175765.1 Pseudoxanthomonas sp. LjRoot204_2
GAACAGCAACACCTGCTTCTACTCACGCCTCACTCCTCTCCACGCACTCCTCAATACCCATGCACGGGACGATGCGCACGCACCGCCATCACCAGCCCCAGGCCGGCGAGCAGCGACACCGCCGAGGTGCCGCCGTAACTCAGCAGCGGCATCGGCACGCCGACCACCGGCAGCAGGCCCGAGACCATGCCGCCGTTGACGATGACATAGACGAACAGTGCCATGCCCAGCGTGCCGGCGAGCAGGCGCGAATACGTATCGCGCGCGTCCATCGCAATCCACAGGCAGCGTCCGACGACGAACAGGTACAGCGACAGCGTCACCGCCACGCCGATCCAGCCGAATTCTTCCGACAGCACCGAGAAGATGAAGTCGGTCGTATGTTCCGGCAGGTAATCCAGGTGGGACTGCGACCCCTGGCCCCAGCCCTTGCCGTTCCAGCCGCCGCCGCCTATGGCGATCTTCGACTGCAGGATGTTCCAGCCCGCGCCGAGTGGATCGTTTTCCGGATCGCGGAACGTCAGGATGCGGTTCTGCTGGTACTCGCGCAGGAACGAGAACCACGAGATCGGCGCGAACATCACCAGTCCCACGGCGGTACCGCCCAGCACGCCGGCCGTGATGAACCACCACCACGACAGGCCGGCGAGGTAGAGGCCGAACACGCCGCTGGCCGCGACCAGCATCGCCGTGCCGAAGTCCGGCTGCAGCAGGATCAGCCCGGTGGGCAGGCCGATCAGCAGCGCCGCCACGAGCGTGGTGCGCCAGCCCGGCGGCAGCGGCTCGCGATGCAGGTACCACGCCAGCATCATCGGCAACGCGATCTTCAGCAGTTCCGACGGCTGCAGGTAGAAGAACTTCAGGTCGATCCAGTGCGCGCCGTGCTTGCCGGTGCCGATGAACAGCACCAGCACCAGCGGCAGCAACGCCACGGCGAATACGCCCGGCGTCCAGGCACGCAGGCGCACCGGCGTGACCCGCGACAGTGCCCACATCGCCACCAGGCCGACGCCGAAGCGCACGCCCTGCGCCAGCACCAGCCGCGATCCCAGCGCTTCGCCACCGGCGCTGTACAGCACGGCCAAGCCGATCCCCATCAGCGCCACCAGGGCGCCGAGCAAAGGCCAGTCCAGCGTGCGCAGCACGTGCCGCAGCAGGTCGAAACCCCAGCGCAGGAGATCGGTCATGCCGAAGCCCTCCGCGCGGACGCCGCTTCAAGCCCATCTCTCCCCGGGAGAGGGGTTGGGGTGAGGGTCGGGGCAGGCGCGATGCCGGGGATAGAAGAGGAGCGCGGTGCGAGCGCGGTCGAGTTACTGGAGTTCGCACCCACACGACCTCCGCTGCCCCTCACCCCAACCCCTCTCCCGGTGGGAGAGGGGCTAGTGCCCTGGCTCGGACTTGTGCCCGGCGCCGGATTCGCAGGCGGTGTCGTCGTCGGTGCGGCCGGTGTCGGCGCAGCAGGCGGTCCCGCTGGCGTAGTGCCGACGGGCACGGCCTCCTCGCCCTCCTTCTCCGGCATCTTCCCCAGCAGGTAGGCATCGAAGATCTTGCGCGCCATCGGCCCGGCGGTGCTGCCGCCGTAGCCGCCGCCTTCCACCGCGATGGCGATGGCGATCGTCGGGTTGTCGGCCGGCGCGAAGCCGACGAACAGGGAACGGTGGCGCAGGTGCATGGGCAGGCTGCGCGGATCGACCGCCGCGGTGCCACGGCGGCTGATCACCTGCGCGGTGCCGGTCTTGCCCGCCATCAGGTAGGGGGCGTTCAGGGCGACGCGCCAACCGGTGCCGCCGGGCTGCATGGTGTCCTGCATGCCGAGTCGCACCACCTCCACGTTCGCGGGATTCGGGCTGATCGCGATGGGCGCCGGTTGCGGCATCCGCTCCCATGGACGGTCGAAACCGACGCGCGATTCCCGGACCAGGTGCGGGCGCCGCAACTGCCCGCTGGCGATGCCGGCGGTGGCGCGCACCAACTGCAGGGGCGTGACTTTCCAATCGCCCTGCCCGATCGCGACATTGACGGTATCGCCCGGATACCAGCGCTCCTTGCGCGATTTCAGCTTGGCCGCCGGCGACGGCAGGATGCCGCCGATCTCGCCCCGCAGGTCGACGCCGGTCGGCTGCCCGAATCCGTAGTGCTCCATGTAGTCGTCGAACTGCGCGATGCCGAGATCGAGCGCCAGCCGGTAGTAGTACGTGTTCACCGATTGCGAGATCGACTTGCGCAGGTTGGTCACGCCATGGCCGCGGCGGCTGGCGTCGCCCCAGCCGCGGCTCGTGCCGGGCAGGTAGAACATGCCGGTCGACACCACCGTGTCCTCCGGCTTGCGCTTGCCGCTGTCCAGGCCGGCCAGCGCGATCAACGGCTTCAGCGTCGAGCCCGGCGCCACGCCACCCAGCACCAGGCGGTTGAACTGCGGCCGCGACGGGTTGTCGTTGAGCCGCTTGAAATCCGTGCTGGAAATCCCGTTGACGAACAGGTTCGGGTCGTAACTGGGCAGGCTGACCATCGCCAGGATCTCACCGGTGCGCGGATCGACCGCGATCGCCGAACCCTCCAGTTCGCCGAAGGAATCGACGATCGCCTGCTGCAGTTTCGCGTCCACGCTCAGGCGCAGGTCGGTGCCCGCCTGCGCCGGCACGCGGCCGACCACGCGCAGCGCGCGGCCTTCCACGTTCGTTTCGACTTTTTCGTACCCGATCTTCCCGCGCAACTGCTCGTCGTAATAGCGCTCCAGGCCGGTCTTGCCGATGTGGGTCAGCGCGGCATTGATCTCGCCCAGCGACGCCAGGTCTTTCTCGTCCACGCGCCCGACGTAGCCGACGATGTGCGCGAACAGTTCGCCGTAGGGATAGCGCCGCGTGAGATAGGGAACCAGCTCAACCCCGGGATAGCGCCAGCGGTCGACCGCGAAACGCGCCATCTCCTCTTCGCTCACGCGCAGCTTCAGCGTGATCGGGCGGAACCCGCGCGTCGCCTTGCGCGTGGCCTCGAAGCGCGCGATGTCCTCGGGGTCGAGATCGATGATCTTCGCCAGTTCGGCGATCAGCTTGGCCGGCTCCTTGACCTTGTCGGGCGTCACGTCGAGGCGGAACGCGGGCACGTTCTCCGCCAGGAGCAGGCCGTTGCGGTCATAGATGGTGCCGCGGCCGGGCACGACCGGCCGCGGGCGGATGCGGTTCGCTTCCGAGCGCGTGGCGTAGTCGGCGTGGTCGATGACCTGCAGCTTGAAGTACCACGCGCCCAGGCCCAGCAGGCACAGCGCGACCACCACGAATCCGGTCACCGCGCGGCGACGGAACTGGTCGGCTTCGGCGTGCGGATTCTTGCCGCGACGGCGGGGCCCGAGCATGGCTCAGCCCCGCCTGCGGCGACCGAGCCGCAGCGCGTCCATCAGCACGAACAGCGGCGGCCAGAACACCATGCCCAGCAACGGCGCCCACCAGTACTGCCACGGCAGCGTCGGCTCGCCCAGCGCCAGGTGCACCACGGTGGTCACGATGCGATCGTTGAGCAGCAGGCCGCCGATGGCGAGAGCCTGCTGCGACATCGGGAAGAAGCGCAGCCGCGCGCGGAAGCGCTGCAGGATGAAGGCCATGATCAGCAGGCGCAGCGCCTGTTCGCCCAGCAGCGTGCCGAACATCAGGTCGGCGACCAGGCCGACGATGACCGCGAAACCCAGGCCCGCGCTGTCCGGCGCTTCGATCACCCAGTACGCCACCACCAGCGCCAGCCAGTAGGGGCGCAACGGCTGCATCACGTCGGGCAGCGGCAGCAGGCCCAGCAGCAGTGCCAGGATGATGCTCAACGGCATCAGCCAGCCGGTACGCGCGCGATTCATCGCTGCGGCTCCGTTGTCGGAGGGTTCGAGGCCGGCGCTTTTGGCCCCTCTTCCCTCGGGAGAGGGGGTGGGGTGAGGGTCGGGACGTTCGCGGGGCGCGGCGCTTGCGGGGACGTCGTCGCGGGCGTGGACGCAGACTGCGTGCCTGTACCAGCACTTCCTTCGTTGCCACTCACCCCACCCCCTCTCCCGGTGGGAGAGGGGCTTTGGGTCGCGGACGCGGACGGCCCCATTTCCGCCGGACCGGCTGAGCCTGCCGCTGGCGAAGCCGTGTCCGGCAGGAACCGCGTCGGATCCGGCGTGGGCAGCGGCTGCGGCGGCCCGGACTTCAGCAGCAACACATCGCGCCCCCTGTCCAGCTGCGCCGCCGGCGTGACGTCGCCGACCAGGAACGCATGGCTGTCGTCCGGCCTCAGCGCGGCGACCGTGCCGACGGGAAAGCCCGCGGGGAACCGGCCGCCCAGGCCCGACGTGACCAGCAGGTCGCCCACCTTCACGCCACTGTTGAGCGGCACGTCGGCCAGTTCCAGCAGGTCGCTGCGACCGCGGCCATAGACGATCAGGCGTACGCCGTTGCGTGCGATCACCACGGGCACGGCATGGTCGGGATCGGTCAGCAGCAGGACGGTGGAATGGGCGGGCGTCGTTTCGATGATCTGCCCCATCAGCCCGCCGGCATCGATGACCGACTGCCCCACCGTGGCACCGGCGCGACTGCCGGCATCCAGCACCAGCCGCTGGCGGCCGGGCGCGAGGTCGATGTCGAGGATCGGCGCGAGCTGCACATCCAGGCCGCGCGAGGTCTTCACGCCCAGCAACGCACGCAGCTGGGCGTTGTCGGCGGCAGCGGTCTGCAGCCGCGCGAGCCGGGCACTGGCCACCAGCGCTTCGTTGCGCAGGCGACGGTTCTCTTCGATCAGGCCGGTCCGGGTGGCGGCATCATCCTGGACACGGGTGGTCACGCGACCCGGCAGGCCCGCCAGCCACCACAGCGGCTGTGCCACCACGTTGGCCTGCGCGCGCACGTGCGACAGCCACCCACCCCGGTGGTCCAGGATCACCAGCGCGATGGTCAGCGCGAGATAGCCCAACAGCCGCAGCGTGCTAGCGACTTCACCGCGGGTGGCGACGGGAGGACCGGCGTAGGAAGGCACGGGCTAGAGACGGGTCGAGGGGAGTGAGAAGTGAGGAGTGAACGGGGCGAAACGAACGGCGGCAGGCGAGTCTCTTCCACTCACTTCTCACTCCTCTCCGCTCGTCACTGCTTCATCATTCCGGCGCGAAGAACTCATTGCCGTGCATGTCGACCAGCTCCAGCGCACGACCGCCACCGCGGGCCACGCAGGTCAGCGGATCGTCGGCGACCTGCACGTGCAGGCCGGTCTCCTCGCTGATCAGCCGGTCCAGGTCGCGCAGCAGCGCACCGCCGCCGGTCAGCACGATGCCGCGCTCGGCCACGTCGGCGCACAGCTCGGGCGGGGTCTGCTCCAGCGCCAGCTTGACCGCGCTGACGATGCCGGACAGCGGCTCATGCAGCGCTTCCAGCACTTCGTTGGAGTTGATCTTGATCATCTTCGGCACGCCCTCGGCGAGGTTGCGGCCGGAGATCTCCATCTCCTGCACGTCGGCCTGCGGGTAGGCGCAGCCGATCTCCAGCTTGATGCGCTCGGCCGTGGCCTCGCCGATCAGCATGCCGTGGTTGCGGCGCACGTAGTTGGTGATGAACTCGTCGAAGCGGTCGCCGCCGATGCGGACCGACTGCGAGTAGACGATGCCGTTCAGCGAGATCACGGCCACCTCGGTGGTGCCGCCGCCGATGTCGATGACCATCGAGCCGCGGGCTTCGGTCACCGGCATGCCGGCGCCGATCGCGGCCGCCATGGGCTCCTCGATCAGGTAGACGTCGCGCGCGCCGGCCTCTTCGGCCGATTCCTTGATGGCGCGGCGCTCCACCTGGGTGGAGCCGGCCGGCACGCAGACCAGCACGCGCGGGCTCGGACGCAGGAAGCGCGACTTGTGCACCTTCTTGATGAAGTACTTCAGCATCGCCTCGGTGTAGGTGAAGTCGGCGATCACGCCGTCCTTCATCGGGCGGATGGTGGTGATGTGGCCCGGGGTGCGTCCCAGCATCTGCTTGGCCTCGGCACCGACCGCCGCGACCGAGCGCGAGCCGCCGATGGCACGGTCCTGGCGTACCGCCACGACCGAGGGTTCGTTGAGGACGATGCCCTGCCCGCGCACGTAGATCAGGGTGTTGGCCGTGCCCAGGTCGATGGACAGGTCATTGGAGAACATGCCGCGGAGCTTCTTGAACATCGGGGGACGGGTTCCTGCTGGAGGCCGGAAAATCGCGCGGGAATGGCGATTTTTTGGGCAAAAACGAAGTCGGCTAGCCTAACAATCCGGCATGGAGCGGGCAAGGAAAAATCTCGTGAATCCACGGGGAAAAACGCGCTTCGCCGAGCCACCGGCACCGCCGGCCGGCGTTGCGGCCGCCGCGATCAAGGCTGGTCGCAGGACGGCCCAGCCGGTAACCTTCGCACCGGCGCGCCGGGAATGGGGCGCACGTCCCGCTTTTCCAGCGGCCCGGGGCGGCCGCGCCCGCCTCCAGCCGAGTCTGCCGATGTCCGCATTGATCTGTGGTTCCCTTGCTTACGACACCATCATGGTGTTCCCGGACCAGTTCAAGAACCACATCCTGCCGGACAAGGTGCACATCCTTAACGTGTCGTTCCTGGTGCCGCGCATGCGCCGCGAGTTCGGCGGCTGCGCCGGCAACATCGCCTACAACCTGAAGCTGCTGGGCGGCGATCCCATCCCGATGGCCACGGTGGGCCAGGACTTCGGCCCCTATCGCGAGCATTTCGTCGAGCAGGGCATCAACCTGTCGCAGGTGAAGGTGATCGACGAATTGTTCACCCCGCAGGCGTTCATCACCACCGACCACGACAACAACCAGATCACCGCGTTCCACCCGGGCGCGATGATGCGCAGCTACGAGAACCACGTGAAGGACGTGGCCGGCGTGACCTTCGGCATCGTCAGCCCGGACGGGCGCGAGGGCATGATCCAGAATGCGGCCGAGTTCGCCGAAGGCGGCATCCCCTTCATCTTCGACCCCGGCCAGGCCATGCCGCTGTTCAACGGCGAGGAGCTGCGCCACTTCATCGAGCTGGCCGATTACGTCACGGTCAACGATTACGAGTCGAACCTGCTGCAGGAACGCACCGGCTGGGACGAGGCGGAAATCGTCAAGCGCGTGAAGGCCTACATCACCACGCGCGGTCCGCACGGCTCGCAGATCCACACGCCCGACAAGACCTACGACATCCCGCCCGCGCACGAGCGCCGGGTGACGGACCCGACCGGATGCGGCGACGCCTTCCGCGCCGGCCTGATCTTCGGCATCGAGAAGGGCTACGACTGGCTGACGATCGGCCGCATGGGCAACCTGATGGGTGCACTGAAGGTCGAGCATCCCGGGACGCAGAACCAGCGCTTCGACTTCGACGAATTCAACGAACAGTTCAAGCAGCAGTTCGGTTACGCGCTGTAAGCCGGAACGCCGGGCGGACGGCGGGACCACCCCCCGTTGCCGGGCATGCACGCGCCGCGCGTCCGACCTTCCGTCAGCGCGCCAGGCGGGAAACGCTGGCCTGGACCCCGGGGTCGCCACGCCCCCACGTTTGTGACGTAAGGTAAGGCCGGGGACGGGGTCGCACGGCCATGCCCCGCGCAGTCGGCAACGGGCAGGGGCAGCATGGTCGCGCAGCATCGGCAACCGGATCCGCATGACATCCATGTACCTGCATGGCTCACTTTCCGCCGCCTCGCATCCCAGGCGCTGCTCGTGGCGAGCGTGGTCTTCCTGGCCAGTGGCCTGGGCATCCTGACCCGGCCCGAACAGCAGCTCGCCACCTTCTGGCCGACCAATGCCCTGCTGCTGGGGCTGTTCGCGCGACGGCCCGCGCTGGCGTCACCCGCCGGCTGGGCGGCCGCCGCGCTGGGCTACGTGGCGGCGGACCTGCTGACCGGCACCTCCCTGCCCACCACGCTGCGACTGACCGCGGCCAATCTGGCCGGCGTGCTGGCCGGCTACCTGCTGCTCCGGCATGTGCGCCACGACGACCGTCAGCTGCGGCATCCGCTGTCGATGCTGTGGGTACTGGCGGTCTCGGCCGTGGCGGCGCTGGGCGCGAGCCTGGCGGGCAGCCTGGGCTCGCACGCGATGATGCGGATGGGGTTCCTGACGGCCAGCGGGTTCTGGTTTTCCGCCGAACTGGTCAGCTACGTGGCGCTGTTGCCGGTGATCCTGCTGGCGCCATCGCCTGCTGGCGCCTGGCGCGAACTGCGTGCCGCGCTGGTCCGCGCGCGGTCACACCCCCGGCTGCTCCTGCCGCTCGCCGCGCTGGCACTGGCGCTGGTGCTGGGCGTAGCCGTCGGCGGCCCCGGCGCGATCGCCTTTCCCGTGCCCGCGCTGCTGTGGTGCGCCCTGGCCTACCGGCTGTTCACCACCGCGCTCGTCACGGCGTTGCTGTGCATGTGGACGCTGATCGCCATCGCCACCGGCTGGATCGACCTGCAGCTGCAGGATGCCAGCGTGCAGCCGGTCATCTCGCTGCGCATGGGCATGGCGCTGCTGGCGGTGGCGCCGCTCACCGTGGCCAGCGTGAACGCGGCGCGCAACCGCTTGCTGGCCACGCTGAACCATGCCGCCGACCACGACGCGTTGACCGGCGTGCTCAACCGCAGCGCCTTCCTGCGACGAGGCCTGGAACTGGCGGAACAGGTGCAGCAGAGCGGCGGCACGGTCGTCGCGATGATGCTGGACATCGACCACTTCAAATCGGTCAACGATCGCCACGGCCACGCGGCGGGGGACGCGGTGCTGACGACGTTCGCCGCCCGGATGCGCGACCACCTGCGCGAGGACGGTCTGTTCGGACGATTCGGCGGCGAGGAATTCGCCGTGCTTTTGCCGGGCGTGGACGCCACGGCCGCGTGCGTCGTCGCCGAACGCCTGCGCCGGCTGGCGAGCGATCCCATTCCGCTCGAGGATGGCCGACTTCTCGACATCACCGTCAGCGTGGGCGTCGCCTCGGGGCCGGCACGCATCGCGGGACTGGAACAACTGCTCAGCCAGGCCGATGTCGCGCTGTATCGCGCGAAAGCGATGGGAAGGAACCGGGTGGTCGCCTAGCGGGCAGCGCGCCTGCCTGGCGACGGCCGCGAAGCTCGGCGCGTCGCGATCGCGTCCGCCGGCTCCGACGATGGCCGCCCTCCCGATCCCTCAGTCCCACCCGGGCATCTGGCTGCCATCCAGCCCGCCGGTCTCGAACACGGCCTTGCGCGTGCTGCCATCCTTCACGGGAAACTCGATCTCAAGGACCCGGGTCTTGCGCGCGAGGCGCCACAGCGCCTTGTTGTCGTCGATGAACATCGCGATGGCTTCGTCGGTGTCGGGCCGATTGGCCGACATCCGCTTCGGTGCGGCGGCATCCGCGATCACCGTGACCTGGCAGCGGCCGTAGCACGCCTTGGCGAAGTCGCTGGCCTGCAGCACCAGGTAGCTGCTGCGCTTCCACTTGGGATGGTCGCGGAACACCAGTTGCACCGGCTTGGCGCCGCTGCCGTCCACGTCGACGGGCTCCTTGCTCAGGATGGAAGCGGAGCGCTGGGTGCCGCCGTCGGCCGCGACCTGCGAGTAGTCCCACAGCATCTCCATCCGCCGCTGCTCGCGCGCGCCCTCGGCCTTGGCTTTCACCTCGGCCAGCGAGGGCCCGATGCGTGCGGCGGCGGCGCTCTGCGGATACTGGTCGACGAGTGCGACGCCGTGGATGCGCGCCATGTCCCAGTCGCTGGCGGCCACGGCGCTGT
>NZ_JBGFFG010000093.1:0-9642 GCF_056175765.1 Pseudoxanthomonas sp. LjRoot204_2
CTGCTGTACGACGCGCTGCTGGATACGCTCAATGCGCGCCTGGAACCGCTCAAGCGCTGTGCAGCCGCGCTCAGCGAACTCGACGTGCTGGCGTCCTTCGCCGAGCGCGCGCAGGAACTGGATTGGGCACGGCCCGAACTGGCCGAAGCGCCCGGCCTGTGCATCGAGCGCGGCCGCCATCCGGTGGTCGAGGCGGTGCGCAAGGAGCCATTCGAGCCCAATGACCTGCGCCTGGACGAGGGCCGCCGCATGCTGGTCATCACCGGCCCCAACATGGGCGGCAAGTCGACGTACATGCGGCAGAACGCGTTGATCGTGCTGCTCGCGCACATCGGCAGCTTYGTGCCGGCCTCGCGGGCGGTGATCGGGCCGATCGACCGCATCCTGACCCGCATCGGCGCTGGCGACGACCTCGCGCGCGGGCAGTCCACCTTCATGGTGGAAATGGCCGAGACCAGCTACATCCTGCATCACGCCACCGCGCAGTCGCTGGTGCTGATGGATGAAATCGGCCGCGGCACGTCCACCTACGACGGGCTCGCGCTGGCCGATGCGGTGGCGCGTCATCTGGCGGCCAGCAACCGCTGCTATACGCTGTTCGCCACGCACTATTTCGAACTGACTGCACTGGCCAACGAACCCGCCAGTGGCATCGCCAACGTGCACCTGGATGCGGTGGAGCACGGCGACACGCTGGTCTTCATGCATGCGGTCAAGGACGGTGCGGCCGATCGCAGCTTCGGCCTGCAGGTCGCGGCGCTGGCCGGACTTCCGAAGATCACCCTGAAACAGGCGCGGCGCCGACTCGCGGAACTGGAGCAGCGCGGTCGCGACACGCACGCCTCGGACATGGCGCCGCAGGCGCTCGATGCCCCGCAACAGTTCGGACTGTTCGCCGCGACACCCTCCGCCGCGCAGGAAGCGCTCGCCGCGCTGGATCCCGACGAATTGACGCCGAAGCAGGCCCTGGAAGCCCTATATCGGCTCAAGGCGCTGCTCTGAAACGCGCTGCGCGAGGTCGCGCGGATGGGTAAAGCCATCGCCGTGCGGCCTCCGTCGCCTGCGGCTGCGCCCGCATCTCCAACATCCGCGTAACGCGCGCGGAGTATCGTGAGACCAGTTTCAGGGAGGGGCGATGGCGCGCCGCACCATTGAGCACCGCTATCGGACTCTTCGCTACAAACGATTTTCATTGATCGTCCGCACTGCCTAGTCTGGTCGCCATCCGCCAACGCACCGCCGGGGACGTCAGCCATCAACGCGCATCTCCTGCCTGACCATCGGCATGCCGCTCCCGCCTTGCCCTGCCGCACGCGCGATTGACGTCGCCGCGTCGCGTTRTATCCCGCGTGACACCACCCCGCTCCCACCCACTCACCCGACCGCCAAAGGAAGGAAATCCATGACCACCGAATCGAAATGCCCGTTCCATCCCACCGCCGGTGGCGGTACCGGCAACCGCGACTGGTGGCCCAACCAGTTGCGCGTGGATCTCTTGAACCAGCATTCCTCGCGCTCCAATCCACTGGGGAGCGGATTCGACTATGCGGAGGCCTTCAACAAGCTGGACTACCACGCGCTGAAAAAGGACCTGCGCGACCTGATGACCGACTCGCAGGACTGGTGGCCGGCCGACTTCGGACACTACGGCGGTCTCTTCATCCGCATGGCATGGCACAGCGCGGGCACGTATCGCATCCAGGACGGGCGCGGCGGCGGCGGTCGCGGGCAGCAGCGCTTCGCCCCGCTCAACAGCTGGCCGGACAACGTCAGCCTGGACAAGGCGCGCCGCCTGCTGTGGCCGATCAAGCAGAAGTACGGCCAGAGCATCTCCTGGGCCGACCTGATGATCCTGACCGGCAATGTGGCACTGGAAACCATGGGGTTCCGCACCTTCGGTTTCGGTGGCGGACGCGAGGACGTGTGGGAGCCCGACCAGGACGTCTACTGGGGCCGGGAGACGACATGGCTGGGCGGCGACTTGCGCTATGCGCACGGCTCGGACGGCGTGGAGAAACCCGGCGATGCCGCCGTGCTGGTGTCTGACGACGACGCCGATGGCGACGTGCATTCGCGCCGTCTTGAAAACCCGCTCGCCGCCGTGCAGATGGGCCTGATCTACGTGAATCCGGAAGGACCCGACGGCAATCCGGACCCACTGCTGGCGGCGAAGGACATCCGTGACACGTTCGCGCGCATGGCGATGGACGATGAAGAAACCGTCGCCCTGATCGCCGGCGGCCATACGTTCGGCAAGACTCACGGTGCCGGCCCCGCCGACAACGTCGGTGCCGAGCCCGAAGCCGACGAACTGGAAGCACAGGGCTTCGGCTGGCACAACAAGTTCGGCAGCGGCCGCGGCGGTGACACGATCACCTCGGGCATCGAAGTGACCTGGACGCAGACGCCGACGCTGTGGAGCAACAAGTTCTTTGAAAACCTGTTCGGCTTCGAATGGGAACTCGAGAAATCGCCGGCCGGCGCGCACCAGTGGGTCGCCAAGGACGCCCCCGAGGACGTGCCGCATGCGCACGACAAAACCCGGAAGCAGCGCCCCAAGATGCTGACCACCGACCTGTCGCTGCGCTTCGATCCGGTCTACGGCCCGATCTCCAGGCGCTTCCTCGAAAACCCGCAGGCATTCGCCGAGGCCTTCGCGCGTGCGTGGTTCAAGCTGACCCACCGCGACATGGGTCCGCGCGCCCGCTACCTGGGTCCGGAGGTTCCGAAGGAAGAACTGGTGTGGCAGGACCCGCTGCCGAAGGCGGACTACGCGACCATCGACGCCGGTGACGTCGCGTTGTTGAAGCAGAAGATAGCCGCCTCGGGACTGTCCGTCGCCGAGCTGGTCTCCACGGCATGGGCCTCGGCCTCGACCTTCCGCGGCGGCGACAAGCGGGGCGGCGCCAACGGCGCACGCATCCGCCTTGCTCCGCAGAAAGACTGGGCGGTCAACCGGCCGGACCAGTTGTCGAAGGTACTGAAGGCGCTGGAACGGATCCAGATGGAATTCAACCTGGATGCCGCCGGCGGCAAGAAGGTCTCGCTCGCGGACCTGATCGTGCTGGCCGGTGGCGTGGGGGTCGAACAGGCGGCCAGGGCGGGCGGTCACGATGTCACCGTGCCGTTCCGCGCAGGCCGCACCGATGCGCGTGCCGACCAGACCGATGTGGCCTCGTTCGCCGTGCTGGAACCGGTGGCGGACGGTTTCCGCAACTACCTCAAGGGACGCTCCGCCGTGCCGGCGGAGCACTTGCTGGTGGATCGCGCGCAGCTGCTGACCCTCACGGCCCCGGAGATGACCGTCCTGGTCGGCGGCCTGCGCGCATTGGGCGCGAATGCCGACGGCGGTGCGCATGGCGTGTTCACCGACAAGCCGGGCACGTTGAGCAACGACTTCTTCGTCAACCTGCTCGACATGGGTACCGAATGGAAAGCGACCGGCGCCAACAGCTACGAGGGCCGCGACCGAAAGACCGGCGCCGTGAAATGGACTGGCACGCGCGTAGATCTGGTGTTCGGCTCCAACTCGGTGTTGCGCGCGCTGGCCGAGGTCTACGCGAGTCGCGATGGCGAGGCGAAGTTCGTGGACGACTTCGTCGCCGCCTGGACCAAGGTGATGGAACTGGATCGCTTCGATCTGGCGTAGCGCGATGGTCGCGACCCGCACGCGGCGCGTGCGGGTTGGACCCGATCCGCCGGTCGGTCCGGTCTATTGTGAGACGGAGGTCACGGGATTTGGCGCTAGGATGATCGGCGCCACCCATCGCGTCCAGGAGGACGGCCACACCATGAGCAACCAGTCACTCGCAGAAGAACTCTTCGCCCAGCTGCAGGGCGCGCCCTTGCAACAGGTTTCGCAGCAACTCGGCGTGGGCCAGATGCAGACCTCCGGCGCCGTGGCCGCCGCCCTGCCCTTGCTGCTGGGCGCGCTGGGCAAGAACGCAGCACAACCGCAGGGCGCGGAGGCGCTGTTCGGTGCCCTGCAGAAAGACCATGCCGGCCTCGACCTCGGCAGCGTGCTGGGGGCTGTGCTCGGCGGCGGTTCGGCGCCGAGTCGCCAGACGGATGGCGCAGCCATCCTGGGTCACATCTTCGGTGGTGCGCAGCCGCGCGCGGAAGCCAGCCTGGGTCAGGCGACCGGGTTGGGTGGCGACAAGTCGGCGATGCTGATGAAGATCCTCGCGCCGATCGTGCTGTCCTTCCTGGCGCAGCGTTTCCTCGGCCAAGGCGATGCTGGTCCGAATACGCTGGGCCAGGTGCTCGGCCAGGAACGCCAGGCCGCGCAGCAACAGGGCGGACTCGGGGGTGGCCTGCTGGGCGCGGTGCTGGACCAGGACGGCGACGGCCAACTGGGCCTGGGCGACATCCTCAAGATCGGCAGCGGCATGTTGGGCGGCCGGCGCTGATACGCATCACGCCTCGACGCGGCAGTGAAGAAGGGCGCCGATGGCGCCCTTCTTCATGCAGTCCCCTGTCACAGGGCGTCGATATCGCCCAGCGCACGGATCAGGCGCCGCGCACGCTTGTCGGGACGCGACGACGGCGCCTGATACCCCGCGCGCTCCGCCTGCCTTGCCGCCAGCGCGGCAAGGCGCCGCGACCGGGAGGCGTCTGATTCCAGATACAACGCCTGCGCCACGGTCGCCGACGCCCGCTTGTCGCTGAGCGCACGCACTTCGACCTCGAACACGTCCTCGCCGCGCGTTATCGMCAGCACGTCGCCCACGCGCACCCCCCGCGACGCTTTCGCCCGCTGCCCGCCCGCTTCGACCTTGCCGGTCTCGATCGCCTGTTTGGCCAGGCTGCGGGTCTTGAAGAAGCGGGCCGCCCAGAGCCAGATATCCAGCCTGATCGCGTCGGGCTGCGTACTGCCGCTATGCATCGGACGCGCCCGACGGAGTCGCGCTAAGGCAGTTCATACAGCCCCGCCTTTTCCGCGATAATCCGCGACAGCTCGACGCTGCGTGGGGCCGCCAGTCCGCCATAGTGCGCATCGAGTCGCGCAAGCAGCCGTCCCGCCTCATCGAGCTCTCCACTTCCCACCTTGGCCGCGACCGCGTCGAGTTGCGCCTGGATGCTTTGATCGAGCGCGCCGGCACAGGCACCGGCATCCGCACGTTGCGATACCGGCATCTCCAACTGCTTCAAGGCCCTGCCGAATCCACGACCGTCCGGCACCCAATGTTCGACGCCGTTCTGCGGAACCAGCCGAATGCCCTGCATGCACAATGCTTCGAGGTCTTTACGGGTACGTGCATCCTTCGCACGATTGGGTGAATCGTTGCCCCCTGTCGAGAACACGAACCGCGTACGTTGCTGGAGTTCGCGGGACAGCGCGGTCGACGGCAGCGTGAATCCGCTCTCCCCGCCGAGCGGATCGCTGCCGCCGATGAGCAGCACGCCATGGAACACGTCCGGGTACGCCATCACCACCCGCTGCGCGGTGCGCGAGCCACCGGAGAAACCGCCGATGTACACGCGTCCGGGAGCCAGTCTGTAACGGCTACGCACGTACTCGTAGCCATGGAGCGCCAACGGCACGCGTCGGTCGAAGATATTCTCGACATTGCTCGAACGACGGGAAGCGACATAGATGATGTGGTTGTCCCGAAGGACTTTCCACCATCCTTCCGGCACCTGGATCTCGTCGCCCGGCCAGATGAAGACCAGCAGGCCGTATGTTCCGTCCGCAGCAGGCTCGGGGACGAAAAGCTCGTAAGGCTCTTCCCCCACTTCGATGGTCTGTTCCCTGAAGCTGAAATCCACCTTTTCGCGAAACTTGAGGATGCGATCCTGGGTCACGGGCGTCAGCAGGCGCGAGGTGAGTTCCGAAGCCGACGCAAGGGGAGACAACGCGTCGAGCGTGAATCGCCGGCTCGGTGACGTGGCGGCGGCCAGCTCGCCGAGCATCAGAAGGCCCGCCATCAAGGCCATGAGGCGGCGCCGCCGCCTTTTCCAGTCACGCGTCATCACACACGAATCCGATGGGAAAGTGGAAGGACCACTGCGGGCCGGCCAGATAAAAAACATACGCGATGCCCCAACGCAAACGGCCACCCGAAGGTGGCCGTCCGTTGCGACGCGCTCGAGCCGGTATTACTCGGCAGCGGCAGCGGCGGCAGCCGCCTGGCGGGCGACCTTGGCGGCGGCGTTCGCGGCCAGGTCTTCCTTGATGCGGGCCGCCTTGCCTTCCAGCTCGCGCAGGTAGTACAGCTTGCCGGCGCGGACCTTGCCGCGGCGCTTCACTTCGACCGAGTCGATGGAGGCGCTGTGGGTCTGGAAGACGCGCTCGACGCCGTAGCCGTGCGAGATCTTGCGCACGGTGAAGGCGGAGTTCAGGCCGGCGTTCTTCTTGGCGATGACGACGCCTTCGTACGCCTGCACACGCTCGCGGTTGCCTTCCTTGACCTTCACGTTGACGACGACCGTGTCACCGGGGCCGAACGCGGGCAGCTCGCGCGTGATCTGGGAGGCTTCGAATTCCTGGAGGAGCTTGCTCATGTTGGCACCAATGCTTGTATGCGTGATCGTGTCTTGCGACAGCGGAAACTGATGCAGTCGCCGGATTGCGCTGCACGATATTGTTATGGGGTCCGCAGGCGAGAACCGCCCAAGGGTCGCGCATTCTACCGGATTCCGGGCCGGGCTGGCTACCCTGCGCCTTCCCCGCCGGCCTGGCTGGCCTTGAACGCCTCCAGCAGGGCCTTGTCGGCCTTGGACAGACCGGTCTCGTCCAGCAGGTCCGGCCGCCGCAGCCAGGTCCGCCCCAATGCCTGCTGCCGGCGCCAGCGCGCGATGGCCGCATGGTCGCCGGAGCGCAGCACGGCCGGCACGTCGCCCAGCGGATGGCGGGACGGGTGGGTGAAGTGCGGACAGTCCAGCAGGCCATCCCCCTCGAAGCTGTCCTGGACGGCCGAGTCGGCATCGTTCAGCGCCCCCTCCTGCAGCCGGCCGACGGCGTCGATGAGCACCGCCGCAGCCAGCTCGCCGCCGGAGAGCACGTAATCGCCGATGGAGATTTCCTCGTCGACTTCGGCGTCGAGAAAACGCTCGTCCACGCCCTCGTAGCGGCCGCACAGCAGGATCATGCGCGGCAGCGCGGCCAGCTCACGCGCCTTCTTCTGGGTGAGCGGCGCACCCTGCGGACTCAGGTAGATCAGCGGCGCAGGCTGTGCATCGGCGGCGCGGACCGCCGAGAGGCACGCCTGCAAGGGCTCGATCATCATCACCATGCCGGGACCGCCACCGAACGGGCTGTCATCCACGCGGCGATAGCCACCGCTGGCGTRGTCGCGCGGATTCCAGCCATGCAGCGACAACAGCCCCCGTTCCTGCGCACGCCCCACCACGCCCACCGCCGCGGCCTGGGCGATGAAGTCGGGGAACAGGGTCATGACGTCGATGCGCATGGAGGGGAGAAGTGAGTGGAGAGGGGTGAGCAGTGAGCAGGAGCGCCGGCAGAACACGGGAGAGCGCGAGTGGAGCGATGACGGCACGGCGCGACAGGAACTCCGGCATCCTTACCCACTGCTCTCCGCTCACTGCTAGAACGCCGGGTCCCAGTCCACGGTGACCACGCCCGCCTCGAAATCCACCGAGCGGACGTAATCGGGTTCGACGAAGGGAATCAGCCGCTCACGGTCGCCGCGCACGACGAGCACATCATTGGCGCCGGTGGAAAACAGGTGGGAGACGGTGCCGAAGTCGGTCCCGTCGGCATTGACGACGCGAAGCCCCTCCAGATCGACCCAGTAGAACTCGCCCGCGCTCGGCGGCGGCAGGGCAGCGCGCGGAACGAGGATCTCCTGCCCGTGCATCGCCTCGACCTGATCGCGGTCTTCCACGCCCGGCAATGTGGCCACCAGATGCTTGCCCGATGCCTTGCCGCGCGCGCCGCTCAGCTCGCGCTGGGCGCCGGACGCATCGCGCAGCGTCCACGGCTGGTAGCGGAAGATGGCCTCGCGCGGCTCGGTCCAGGATTCGATCTTGATCTGGCCACGCACACCAAAAGCGCCCAGAAGCCTTCCCAGCAGAATCATCTTCTGCGGGGTCGGTGGGCGCTCGGTGTTCATGCGAAGGAAAGGCCGCGCCGTTCGCGCGGCCGGGCCATCAGGCCGCCGGAGCGGACTTGGCGACTTCCTTGTACAGGCTGCGGACCTTCTCGGTCAGCTGTGCGCCGTTGCCGACCCAATGGTCGACGCGGGCGACGTCGAGTTCGACGCGCTTCTCGGCACCAGCGGCGACCGGGTTGTAGAAGCCGACGCGCTCGATGTTGCGACCGTCACGCGCGCTGCGCGAGTCGGTGACGATGATGTGGTAGAAGGGGCGCTTCTTGGCGCCGCCGCGGGTGAGACGGATCTTGACCATGGTGTTTTCCAGTGTTGCCCAGTCGCCAGAATGGCGAGGTAAGCCGGCTATTCTAAGCCATTGAATCCGTCAGGAAAACCCCGCCCATGGCGCAGGCGGGCAGGTCAGGCCAGCGGCTCCCAGGGGACGGCGCGCAGGACGTCCGACAGCCCGGCCATCAGATCGGTATCAGCCCCCCATGCGACAGCGTCGACCCCGGTCACGGGCTGCAAGCCACTGGCATTGCAGGCAAATCCCGCCCGGAACCGTGCCAGCTCAGCCACCGCGACCGGCTCATGCCGCTRCGATACGCCCTTGGCACCCAGGGCGTGTTGCAACAGCTGCTCGGTCGTTCCGCGGAGGGCGGGACCCTGGGGCCAGATGACCGTCGCGCCGTCCCACAGCCCCAGATTCCAGATCGACCCCTCCACCACGCACCCCGCAGGATCGACGAACAACGCATCGTCGAAGCCGTCCGCCAGCGCCTGCCTGCGGTAATGGAACAGCGGGAACGTCCCGACATGCTTGAACTGCGGCAGTGGACGCACGAACGGATACGTCTTCACCCGCAGCGCCGGCTTTTCCGCCGTGGAAGGGGGCGCGAGCGTGACCAGCACATCCGGCGTCACTGCACGCGCAGGATCGCGGTAGTCGAAGCGCAGGGAGAACACCGTGATGCGCAGGGACGCATCGCGCAGGTCGGCGGATTCCATCGCATGCGCCGCCTGGCGCAAGGCCGTCACGCCATCGAACGCGGCGCCAAACAGAGCCTGCGTCGCCTCTTCGAGCCGCCGGACATGCAAGTCACGGCCCTGCACGGCACCGTCGCGCACCTGCATCGAGGTGAAGTGGCCATAGTTTGACAATGCCAGCGCGCGCAGATCGTCGGCGCTGGCGGGTTTGCCGTTGAGGTAAGCGAGCGTCATGGGACCGGAACTCCGCTTCAATCCAATGTGGGAGCGACGTAAGTCGCGATGAGCGGAGGCAAGATCGCGACTTACGTCGCTCCCACAGCAAGCGAAAGCATCAGCGGAACGGCATGCCGCCGCGGCCGCCCATCATGCTCTTCATGTTGCGCATCATGCCCTTCATGCCGCCGCCGGCCAGCTTGCCCATCATCTTTTCCATCTGCTGGTACTGCTTCATCAGCTTGTTGACGTCGGCCGGCGTCAGGCCCGCGCCCTTGGCGATGCGCGCACGGCGCGAGCCATTCAGCAGCGCCGGGTTGCGACGCTCCTTCTTCGTCATCGAATTGATGATGGCAATCATGCGCGGCACTTCCTTGCCCTGCTG
>NZ_JBGFFG010000094.1:0-9535 GCF_056175765.1 Pseudoxanthomonas sp. LjRoot204_2
GGTCGGGGGTATATCAGCGACGCAGACCGAGCTTTTCGATCAGGGTCTTGTAGCGCTCGTTGTCTTTCTTCTTGAGGTAGTCAAGCAGGCTGCGGCGGCGATTGACCAGCTGCAGCAGGCCACGGCGGCTGTGGTGATCCTTCTTGTGGGTCTTGAAGTGGCCGCTCAGGTGCTCGATGCGGGCGGTGATCAGGGCCACCTGGACTTCCGGCGAACCGGTGTCGTTGGCGCCGCGCGCGTTGTCGGCAATGACTTTCTGGGTATCGATGGACATGCGTTTTCTCTGGTGGATGCGTGGCCTGCAGGAACGCGGGTGTCCTCCGCGCGCACCGCCTGGCTCGCCGTTGATGAAGCTGGGAAATGAACGAGATACCGGCATAAAACCGGCGGCGTAGTGTAGCCTCCGGGTCCTTGTGAAACAAGGTTCTATTGCGCGCGATCCGTCTTCACGGCGGTGCCGGCCACCGCCCAGGCGAACAGCCGCTGCGGCGACAGCGTGCCTTCGGCATCGACCGTCCCGAGGCCCAGCACGCGTCCTTCCGGCCCGTGGATCGCCACCGGGACCTCGCTGGGTGGATACCCCCGCAACCTTTGCCCCTGCGCCAACCGGCGTGCACCGACAGCATCCACCTCGACCCGCGGGAAGCCGGCCAGACCGGACTCGATGGGCAGCAGGCAGGCCTCCAGGGCAGCGTCGCCCCCTTGTTCAGCCAACGCCTGCAACGCCTCCAGGGTATACATGGGCGCCTGCATGAACGGATCGACCCAGAGGCGCCGCAGGGCCCCGACATGGGCGCCGCACCCCAACGCCTCGCCGAGGTCACGGACCAGGCTGCGCACGTAGGTCCCGGACCCGCATTCCACGCGCAAGGAGAGCCGATCAGGCGCGATCCCGAGGATCTCGATGCCGTGGACCTCGACCTCGCGCTCCGGCGCTTCGATGACGTCACCCCGCCGCGCCTTCGTGTAGAGCGGCTCGCCCCCCTGCTTCAGCGCGGAGTAGATGGGAGCGCGCTGGCGGATACGACCCTTCAGTGGCGCGAGCGCAGCAGCGACGGTGGTGGCATCCAGCGGCGGTATCGGGCGCTGGCGCAGCGGGACGCCATCGGCGTCGTCGGTATCGGTGGTCGTTCCGAGCACGGCGACCGTGTCGTAGGCCTTGCGCGACCCCAGCAGCAATCCGGCGATCTTGGTGGCTTCGCCGAAACACAGGGGCAACAGGCCGGTCGCCAGCGGATCCAGGCTTCCGGTATGACCGCCCTTTTCGGCCCTGAACAGGCGCCGCGCGACCTGCAGCGCACCGTTCGAACTCATGCCCTGCGGCTTGTCGAGCAGCAGGATGCCGTCAAGGGCGCGGAACTTGGTCTTGGGCGACGCCATGGGAAGCAACGCGTTCCTTTCGTAAGTGCAGGCCACGCCCGCGACGCTCTTCGCATGCAGGGAAGAGCAGGAGCATGGCGCGCGCCCGCAAGCGCGGCTAGCGGGTTCCGCAAACCAACGGTGGCGCGGACCGTCCGACGGACGGCACGGCGGTGGGCTCGACCATGCGCGGGCCGGGCGCCGCCTCCGCTACGGATCCCGCGGCTCTTCGTCGGCCGGCGGGGGCGGCAGGTCGCGCAGCAGATTTTCGATGCGTTCGCCGCGGTCGACGGAATCATCGTAGTGGAAATGCAGCTCCGGCACGTGACGCATCTTCACGCGTCGTGCCAATTCCATGCGCAAGCCCCAGGCCAGTTCCTTCAGGCCCTTCATCGCCTCGACCGAGCGTTCCGGCATCRGGGCGGTAACGAACACCTTGGCGTGCGCCATGTCGCGGGTGACTTCGACGTCGGACACGCTGACCGACGGCAGGCCGTGCTCGCGCACGGCCTCGTGCACCAGCGTACCCAGCTCCCGGCGGAGCTGGGCGGACACGCGGTCGGTGCGGTGGAACGACTTGGTCGGCATGATCAGAGCGTGCGCTGCACTTCGATGCGCTCGAAGCACTCGATCTGGTCGCCCGGCTGCACGTCGTTGTAGGCCTTCACGCCGATGCCGCACTCGGTGCCGTTGCGCACTTCGTCGACGTTCTCCTTGAAGCGGCGCAGCGACTCCAGTTCGCCTTCGAACACCACCGTGCTGGCGCGCAGCACGCGGATCGGCTTGTTCCGCTTGACCGTGCCTTCGACCACCATGCAGCCTGCGACCGCGCCGAACTTGGAGCTGCGGAACACGTCGCGCACTTCGGCGATACCGATGATCTCTTCGCGGATCTCCACGCCCAGCAGGCCGGACGCCACCTGCTTCACCTGGTCGATCACGTCATAGATGATCGAGAAGTAGCGCAGGTCCACGCCGTTGGCTTCGATGATGCGACGCGCGGACGCATCGGCACGCACGTTGAAGCCGATGACGGTGGCCTTCGAGGTGACCGCGGAGTTGGCGTCGGACTCGGTGATGCCGCCCACGCCGGAGCTGATGATGTTGATGCGGATCGACTCGTTGGACAGCGCGACCAGCGAATGGCGCAGCGCTTCCACCGAACCCTGCACGTCCGCCTTGACGATCAGGTTGAGGCTGAGCTGGCCTTCGCCCTTGCCGAGCTGCGCCATGATGTCTTCCATGCGGCTGCCGGCAGACTGCACCAGGCGCGATTCGCGGCGCTTGGCGTCGCGCTGCTGCGCCACGTCCTTGGCCAGGCGCTCGTCGGCGACCACGACGAAGTCGTCGCCCGCCTCCGGCACGCCGGACAGGCCCAGCACCTGCACCGGGATGGACGGGCCGGCCGACGGCGGCTGGCTGCCGGTCTCGTCGAACAGTGCCCGCACGCGGCCGTACTGGATACCGCAGACAAGGTAGTCGCCCTTCTTCAGGGTGCCCTGCTGCACCAGCACCGTCGCGACCGGGCCGCGGCCCTTGTCCAGCGAGGATTCGATGACCACACCGCTGGCGCGGCCGTCTTCCACGGCCTTCAGTTCCAGCAGTTCCGCCTGGATGGAGATGGCGTCCAGCAGGTTGTCCACGCCCTGCCCCGTCTTGGCCGAGATCTCGACCATCTGGGTGTCGCCGCCGAACTCTTCGGCGACCACTTCTTCGGCCAGCAGCTCGTTCTTCACGCGCAGCGGGTCGGCGTCGGACTTGTCGATCTTGTTCACCGCCACGATCAGCGGCACCTTCGCGGCCTTCGCGTGCTGGATGGCTTCGCGGGTCTGCGGCATGACACCGTCGTCGGCCGCGACCACCAGCACCACGATGTCGGTCAGCTTGGCGCCGCGGGCACGCATCGCGGTGAACGCGGCATGGCCCGGGGTGTCGAGGAAGCTGATGACGCCCTTCGGCGTCTCCACGTGGTACGCACCGATGTGCTGGGTGATGCCGCCGGCTTCGCCGCTGGCGATCTTGGTACGGCGGATGTAGTCCAACAGCGAGGTCTTGCCGTGGTCGACGTGGCCCATGATGGTGACCACGGGCGGACGCGCGACCTTGTCGCCCTGCTGCTCCTCCGAATGCGCCAGCAGTTCGTTCTCGACGTCGTTGGCGTCGGCGCGCACGGCCTTGTGGCCGAGTTCTTCGGTGATCAGCGCAGCGGTGTCGTGGTCGATGGTCTGGGTGATGGTGGCCATCACGCCCATCTTGAACAGCGCCTTCACCACGTCGCCGCCCTTCAGCGCCAGCTTCTGCGCCAGGTCGGCCACGGTGATGGTCTCGCCGATCGCCACTTCGCGCACGATCGGGGCCGTCGGACGCTCGAAGCCGTGCGCACCACCGCCACCGCGGCTCTGCTCATGGCGGCGCGGCGGCTTGGGCTTGCCACGCGACGCGCCACGACGGGCACGATCGGCGGCGGACAGGTGCAGCTGGCCCGCGAAACGGCTGGTGTTGTCGTCGTCCTCGACGCCGGCGACCATCGCGTGCGAACCGCGCGTCTTGTGCTTGGCGGCAGCGGCGTTGTTGCGGTCGTCGGTGCGCGGCGGATCCTTGCGCACGACCGTCTTGGGCACATGGTGGCCCTGGGTCGCGGGCTTGGCCGGACGCACCGGCTCGTCGCCATCCACAGCGACGGCACCGGCGGCCAGTGCGGCGGCTTCCGCATCGGCCTGTGCACGCGCAGCTTCGGCTTCGGCGCGCGCGGCGGCTTCTTCCTGCCGGCGGCGCTCCAGTTCCTCGGCGCGCTTGGCGTCTTCCTGCGCCAGGCGCTGCTGTTCGTCGAGGTTGCGCTGGCGGGACTCCTCCAGCTTGCGCAGGATTTCCGCGCGCTCCGGATCGGCCTCGCTCTGCCAGTTGGTCGCCACCGATTCGGCGTCCGTCGGCTTCACGTACGTACGCTTCTGGCGCACTTCCACGTTGACCGTGGTCTTGCTGCGGCCGGCCGCGACGGTGACTTCCTGCACCTTGCGGCGGTTCAGCGTGATCTTCTTGGGCGCAGCTTCATCCACCGCGGCATCGCTCTTGCCGTGCGAGCGCTTGAGGAAGCCGAGCAGCTTCACTTTTTCCATGCTGGTCACGACCTGGTCGGGACCGCTGAAGCTCATGCCCGCTTCGGACAGTTGCTCCAGGAGTTTCTCTACCGGCGTGTTGACCAGTTCAGCGAGCTTGCGGRTGGTGGTTTGCTGCGACATTCGGATCCTAGTTTGGGTATTCCGCCCCCCCGGTGGTGGTGGGGCAACCCTGTTCAAGAGAGGGAATTCTAAGCCCTGCGGGTGCCAGGGCGGTGTTCATGGGTGGCTCATGCGCCGCATTCCAGGCGGGCCTGGAGGGCGGTCATGCGCCGCGCTCCAAGCGAGCGATCTCTTCGGCACGGGCGGCCAGGATCAGCGCGGCGGCGCGACCCTCGTCAAGCCCCTCGATGCCGAATTCGACCACTTCGTCGGCCGCCAGGTCGGACAGGTCCTCGCTGGTGCGGACGCCGTGCGAGGCCAGCGCGAACGCAGTCTCCTCGTCCATGCCTTCCAGCGCCAGCAGGTCGTCGGCCGGATGGTCGCCTTCCAGGCCTTCTTCCTCGGCCAGTGCTTCGTTCAGCAGGGCGTCGCGGGCGCGCGAGCGCAGTTCCTCGACGATGTCCTCGTCGAAGCCCTCGACGGCCAGCAGCTCGCCGACCGGCACGTAGGCGATTTCCTCGACGGTGCTGAAGCCTTCGCTGACGAGGATGGCGGCGATCTCCTCGTCCACTTCCAGCTTGTCCATGAACAGCTGGCGGGCGACGGCCTGCTCGGCCTCGCTCTTGGCCTGGACCTGGTCGGCGGTCATGACGTTGAGCTGCCAGCCGGTCAGGCGGCTGGCCAGGCGGACGTTCTGGCCGCCTTTGCCGATCGCCTGCGCCAGGCGGTCTTCCGCCACGGCCAGGTCCATCGAGTGCTTCTCTTCATCGACGATGATCGACTGCACTTCGGCCGGCGCCATCGCGTTGATGACGAAGGTGGCCGGATTGTCGTTCCACAGCACGATGTCCACGCGCTCGCCGTTGAGCTCGTTGCTCACGGCCTGCACGCGCGAACCGCGCATGCCGATGCAGGCGCCGATGGGATCGGTGCGGGTGTCGTGCGCGAGCACGGCGATCTTGGCGCGGTCGCCCGGATCGCGCGCGCAGGCCTTGATCTCGACCAGGCCCTGGCCCACTTCCGGCACTTCGAGCTTGAACAGCTCGATCATGAATTCCGGGGCGGCACGGCTGATGAACAGCTGCGGGCCGCGCGGTTCGTAACGCACGTCGAACAGGTAGCCGCGGACGCGGTCGCCGGCGCGCAGCACGTCGCGCGGGATGCCCTTGTCCTTCGGGATGAAGGCCTCGGCGTTGCCGCCCAGGTCCACGTAGATGTTGCCGCGCTCGGCACGCTTCACCACGCCGGTGACCAGTTCGCCGACGCGGTCCTTCCAGGCGTCGACCACCTGGGCGCGCTCGGCCTCGCGGACGCGCTGCACGATGACCTGCTTGGCAGCCTGCGCGGCGATGCGGCCGAAATCGGGGTTCTCGATCTTCTCTTCAATCCAGTCGCCCACTTCGGCGCCTTCGGCTTCGTCCTCGGCGTCCATCAGGCGGATCTGGCGGTCGGGCGATTCCATCACCACGTCGTCTGCCACCACTTCCCAGCGGCGGAACGTCTCGTAGCTGCCGTCCTTGTGGTCGATGGTGACGCGCACCTGCACGTCCTGATCCAGGTAGCGCTTCTTGGCGGCGGACGCCAAGGCGGCTTCGATGGCATCGAAGATGACTTCGCGCGGCACGCCCTTCTCGTTGGCCACCGCGTCCACGACCAGCAACAGTTCCTTACTCATTGATCACTCCGCGCGCGGCTTGCGGGCCGCCGGTTGGTTGGGTTTTTCTTGGCTTTCTTGGCCGGCGCACGCGTGGCGTCGCCGGCTTTCTTGGCACCGGCCTTGCGGCCGCCACCGGGTTTCTCGGGCGCCAGGCCCAGCGCGGCCCAGTCGGGGACCAGCCGCGCCTTGTCGATGTTGTCGAACGCCACCGTCATCTCGGCGTCGTCGACGGTGAACACGATGCTGTCGCCTTCGATGCGTGTGATCTTGCCCTGCAGGCGACGGCGACGCTCCTGCGGCAGCTTCAGCACGGCCTTGGCCGTTTCGCCGACGAAGCGCGCGTAGTGCTCCAGGCGGAACAACGGCCGGTCCACACCCGGCGAGGAGACTTCCAGCGTGTAGTTGCCGGAGATCGGATCCTCGACGTCGAGCTGCGCGGACACTTCGCGACTCACCGCTTCGCAGTCCTCGATGTTGACGTGGCGCGTGGCGCGCTCGGCTTCCTGCACATCGATGTAAAGGCGCACGGTGGCGCCGCCGGGCGCGGGCAGGTATTCAATGCCGAGCAGTTCCACGCCCAGTGCCTGGACGGTGGGTGCCAGCAGGTTGGCGATGTCGTTGGCCTTGTCGCTCACGGATTCGCTGCCGATGGTTCGTGGTTCTGCATTCGCTGAAACAAACAAGGGGCCCGATGGGCCCCTTGTCCGATACGCTGGATGTCGGTGCAACGACGGGAACATGCGTCGTTGCGTGCCCAGGCTTCTCGTTGGCCGCCGGTATCGGCGGCCTCGGATAAACATGGTAGCGGGGGCAGGATTTGAACCTGCGACCTTCGGGTTATGAGCCCGACGAGCTGCCAGACTGCTCCACCCCGCAGCAGAAGCGAAATTATGATGAATACGCCGGTGCATTGCAAGCCTTGCCATGCACCCAATTGAAACATCGCGTTCATCACGGGTGCCGGCAGCGCCCTGCCGGCGAAAGACAGCGTGGATCGCGGGATCCGACCTCAGCCCGCGAAGGCCAGCTTGCACCACGCCATGATCGGGTTCCAGGCGATGCCCAGCACCAGCAGGGCCAGTGCATTGACGCCGAACACCATCGGCACCACGCGGTCGGCACGCGGCGGCGGAAGCTCGCCCACCGGCTCGTCGAAATACATCACCTTGATGACGCGCAGGTAGTAGAACGCACCGATCACGGCGCACAGCACGCCGACGAGGGCCAGCCACAGGAAGCCGCCGTTGACGGCCGCGCCCAGCACCACCAGCTTGGCCCAGAAACCCAGGAACGGGGGCACGCCGGCCAGCGAGGCCATCACGCACAGCACCAGCCCGGCCTGCCACGGGTTGCGCGCATTCAGGCCCTTGAAGTCGTCGATCCTGTCGGCCTCGAACCCCTGCCGCGACAGCACGATGATGGCGCCGAACGCGGCCGCCGACATGATGGCGTAACTGATCGCGTAGAACAGTGCGCCCGAATACCCCACCTCGCCGCCGCCAGCGAAGCCGACCAGCAGGAAGCCGACGTGCGATACCGTCGAGTACGCCAGCATCCGCTTGAGATTGGTCTGCGCGATCGCGATGACGTTGCCGATCACCAGCGACGCGGCCGCCAGCCCCGCCAGCAACCACTGCCACTGCGCAGCCGCCGGGCCCACGCCATCCTGCAGCAGGCGGAACGCCATGCCGAACGCGGCAAGCTTCGGAGCGGCGCTGATGAACAGCGTCACCGGCGTCGGCGCACCCTGGTAGACGTCGGGCAACCACATGTGGAAAGGCGCCGCGCCCAGCTTGAACGCCACGCCCGCCACCATGAACACCACGCCCGTCAGCAACAGCATGCGCGCGTCGCTGCTTCCACCGAGCGCAGCGCCGGTGGCATCGAAGATCGCCGGCAGCTGCAGCGAACCGGTCGCGCCGTACACCAGCGACATGCCGTAAAGCAGCAAGCCCGAGGCGAGCGAGCCGAGCACGATGTACTTCATCGCCGCCTCGGTGGACAGACCGTCGTCGCGGTTCAGCGCAACCAGTGCGTACGAGCACAGCGCCAGCAGTTCAAGGCCCAGGTAAACCATCACCAGACTGCCCGCCGACACCATCATCATCATGCCCGCCGTGGCGAACATGACCAGCACCGGGGCCTCGCCCGGGTACAGGTTGCGCTCGCGCAGGTACGGCCAGCCATAGACCAGTGAGAGTGCGCTGACCGCGACGATGACCACCTTGCTGACGTCGGCCAGCGTGTCGCGCACGAACATGCCGCTGAACACGGCCCCCTGCCCGCCCACGCCCGTCGCCAGCATCCATACCACCGCCGCCATGACCACCAGGGCGAGCGCGTGGGTGATGATGCGACGGGAGTTGTCGAGGAACAGGTCCAGCATCAGCAGCGCGAACGCACCACCGATCAATGTCAGTTCGGGCAGCAGCGGCTGCAGGTCGGCGGCGGAGATGGTCATCGGCGTCGTCATGGTTCTTCCTTACAGCTTGCTGTTGGCGAGCTGCATCGCCAGTTGCGCGATCGACGGCTCCATCAGGTCGGTCAGCGGCTTGGGATACACGCCCAGCGCCAGCACGCAGACGGCGAACCCGCCGAGCACCACGGCCTCGCGCAGGGACACGTCCTTCAGCTCCGCCACGTGCGCATTGGCCACATCGCCCAGGATCACGCGCTTGACCAGCCACAGTGTGTAGGCCGCACCGATCACCAGCGTGGTAGCGGCGAAGAAGGCGATCAGCGGGTGCTGCTGGAACGAGGCCAGGATCACCATGAACTCGCCGACGAAGCCGCTGGTGCCCGGCAGGCCGGAGTTGGCCATGCCGAACAGGATGAAAAACGCGCCGAACCACGGCATCGTGTTGATGACGCCGCCGTAGTCCTTGATCATGCGGGTATGCATGCGGTCGTACAGCACGCCGACGCAGGTGAACATCGCGCCGGAGATGAAACCGTGGCTGATCATCTGCACCATCGCGCCCTGCAGGCCGAGGCGCGCGCCGTCCAGGTTGCCGTAGTCGCGCACCAGGCTGAAGGCGATGAAGATGCCGAGCGTCACGAAGCCCATGTGCGAGACCGACGAATAGGCGATCAGCTTCTTCATGTCGTCCTGCACCAGCGCCACCAGGCCCACGTAAACGACCGCGATCAGCGACAGCACGATGATGAACATCGCCCACTCATGGCCGGCGTCCGGCACGATCGGAAGGCTGAAGCGCAGCAGGCCGTAACCGCCGATCTTCAGCGCGATAGCCGCCAGGATGACCGAGCCGGCGGTCGGCGCCTCGACGTGTGCGTCCGG
>NZ_JBGFFG010000095.1:0-9506 GCF_056175765.1 Pseudoxanthomonas sp. LjRoot204_2
AGGTTCTGGATGCGTSCCTTGAGCGCGGCGCCCAGGTTCGCCACCAGCGTTTCCATCTTGGCCTTGGCTTCCGGCGAGAAGGCCACCTTCACGTACATCTGGCCGAGCGCTTCGCCGCTCTGGCCCTCGATGGTGTCGAGCACGCGCTTCCAGCGCGGCTTGATTTCCTTCTGCCCGCGCAGCGTCTTGCTGTAGAAGTTGAACTGCTCGTTCGCGAAGGCATCGCTCAGGTAGGGCGAGGCGCCGTCGACGGTGTGGAAGCGCAGGTACGCGCGCCACGTCGCCGGATCGGTGTCGCCCAGCATCTTGCTGACCTCCTGATGGAAGGAGGGGATGGCGAGCGAGAACTGCTGCAGGCCGCTTACGCCCTGCGAGGCGAGGAACTTCGTCCACGAGAAGTTCGGCGTCAGCTTGTCGGCGTCGGCGACGGACACCATGTTGTTGTACAGGCTCACGTCGCGCGACAGGTCTTCACGCGACTTCGAGGCCTTCGCGAGGCGCGTTTCGAACGCCATGATGTCGTTGGCCTGCGTCTGCGCATCAGCCGCGGCCACGCCCGAGAGCTCGAGCACCTTCGCGATGTGCGCGACGTACGCCGTGCGGATGTCCTTCTTGTCGGCGTCGAAGTAGTAGTTCTTGTCAGGCAGGCCCAGGCCGCCCTGCATGGCGACCGCGGTGTTCATGTCCGGGTTGCTGAACTCCGGCAGCGAGCCGAAGCCGAACAGGAAGTTCTGTCCCTTGGCGGCGGTCTGGTTGAGGTAGGCGACGATGGCGTCCTTGTCCTGCAGGCCGTCGATCGAGGCCAGCATCGGCGCGATCGGCTGGACGCCCTGCGCGTTGGCCTTGGCTTCGTCCATGCCGGTCGCCCACAGGTCGCCGACGATCTTTTCAACGCCCGTCGCGCCGGCGTGCGCGGCGGCTTGTTCGGCGAGTTGTTTCTGGATGGCGGTGGAGCGCTCATCCAGCATTTCGAACGCGCCCCAGCTGGTGYGGTCGCTGGGGATCGCATTGGCGGCCAGCCACTTGCCGTTGGCATAACCCGCGAAGTCGGTGCACGCGTTCTTGGTGGTATCGAGGTCGGCCAGCTGGAAGCGGTTCACGCCCGGCAGGCTGCTTTCGTCCAGTTTCAGTTCCAGCGCGGCGGGCGCCTTGGCGGCCGTATCCGGGGCGGGGGCGGCGTCTTCCTTCTTCGCGCAGGCGGCCAGGGCGGCGGCCACGGCCAGCGACAGGATCAGTATCTGGGGTTTGCGGGCAATCACGATCTACTCCGGCCCCGGACAGGGGCAATGGAAAAAAAGGAACCCCCGGAGGGGGCGTGGCGGCGACTCTACGCCTGTCACCGGGGGGGCAGGTGTGTCGAAGGTCATGCCCCAGGGGGCCGTAGCGGCCATACTGGGCGCCACGGCGAGGAGGGCATTCCATGCAGGTCCATTTCCATGGCGCGGCGGGCGAAGTCACCGGTTCCATGCACCTGGTCGAAGCGGCCGGCCAGCGCATCCTGCTGGATTGCGGGCTGATCCAGGGCAGCCGCGACGCCGAGGCGCGCAACGCGGAGCCGTTTCCGTTCGACCCCGCCACGCTGGATGCGGTGGTGCTGAGCCATGCCCATATCGACCACATCGGGCGACTGCCGCTGCTGGTCAAGCGTGGTTTCCGTGGCCCCATCCATACGCAGGGCGCCAGTGCCGAACTGCTGCCCATCATGCTGCTGGACACCGCGTCGCTGTCCGAATCCGAGACCGAACGCGCCAACCGCGGCCGTCGTCCGGGTGCGCCGGCGATGGAGCCCCTGTTCTCCGAGGAGGACGTGCACGCCACCATGAAACTCGTGCGTCCGGTTCCCTACGACGAGCGTACGACCATCGCGCCCGGTGTGGACATCGTCCTGCGCGACGCCGGCCACATCCTGGGCTCGGCGATCGTCGAACTGTGGGCCGATGGCCGCAAGCTCGTGTTCTCCGGCGATCTGGGCCCCAAGGGCACGCCCATCCTGCGCGATCCCAGCGTGGTGAAGCAGGCCGACCTGCTGTTGATGGAGTCGACCTACGGGGACCGCAATCATCGTGATCGCCCGGAAACGATCCGCGAGCTGGGCGAGATCTTCGAGCATGCCTGGCGCGACCGCGGCAACGTGCTCATCCCGGCGTTCGCGGTCGGCCGCACGCAGGAGCTGCTGTACTGGTTCGCCCGCCACTGGGAGGCGTGGAAGCTGGCGCGCTGGCGGATATTCCTGGACAGCCCCATGGCGGCAAAGGTGGTCGGCGTGTATGCGCGCCACCACGGCCTGTTCGACGAGGATGCGCGGCGCGTGTGGGCGCAGTCGCCCAATCCGTTCCGCCTGCCCAACCTGCACATGGTCGAGACCACCCAGCAGTCGATGGCGATCAACCAGGTGGAGAACGGCGCCATCATCATCGCGGGCTCCGGCATGGCCAACGGTGGCCGCATCCAGCACCACCTGCGCTACAACGTCGGGCGGCGCAACGCGCATATCGTGTTCGTCGGCTACCAGGCCGAAGGCACGCTGGGCCGGCGCCTGGTCGATGGAGCGCCGTGGGTGCGCATCCATGGCCGCGACTACCGCGTGAACGCGCAGCGGCACACCGTCGGCGGCCTGTCCGCGCACACGGACCAGCAGGGCCTGCTGGCGTGGTACGGCAACTTCCAGCCCGCGCCGCCGCTGGTGCTGGTGCACGGCGAAGATCGCGCACGCGAAGCCCTGGCAGGCGAGATCGGCGAGCGCCACGGGGTGCCGGTGGAACTGGCGCGGCCGGGGATGGTGGTCGACGTCTGACGACGCCGTGCGCCGCACGTCAGGCGCGCGTGACCGGCGCACCGATGGCGTCGTGTTCGCCCGTATGGCTGAAGCTGCGGTTGCGGCCGGCCTGCTTGGCGCGGTAGAGCGCGGCGTCTGCGCGGTCGAACACGTCTTCCGGTCCGACATCGTCGCCGGACGTATAGGTGTGGATGCCGACGCTCGCGGTGAACGGCGGCGGTGCGCCCGCGTTCGCGCCGTGCGGCTTGCGTGCGTGGTTGGCCAGGTCCACGTGGATGGTGGTGGCGATGGTGGCCGCTGCCTGTGCCGAGGTCTCCGGCAGCAGCACCGCGAACTCGTCGCCTCCCAGGCGTGCGACCAGGTCGCGCGGACGGCGCGCGCGGCTGCGGAGGATGCGCCCGAGCGACTTCAGGGCGGCGTCGCCGGCCGCATGTCCCTGCGTGTCGTTGAGCTGTTTGAAGTGGTCGATGTCCATCACCAGCAGCGAAAGCGGTTGGCCGCTGCGGCGCGCGATGCGCAGTTCGTGGTCCAGGGCATGGTCGAACCGGCTGCGGTTGGCCAGCCCGGTAAGGGAGTCCGACTGCGCCTGCTGGTGGGTACGCCGCAGCAGGCGGTAGATCCACAGCGAAGCGCCCAGCGCCAGCACCAGCAGGGCGGGCACCGGGGAGAACCAAGCGTGGGCATAGCGCAGCAGCAGGATCGACAGCACCACGACGCCGGCCATCGTCAGGATGGTGGGGCGCCAGATATGGCGGAGCCCGGGCAGCAGCGAGAGCAGCAGCGGAAGCGCCGCCAGCGTCGCTGCCAGCATCGCCTGCCAGCCTTCCGACATCGGCGTGATGGCGGCGCGTTTCAGCAGCATGTTCAGCAGGTTGGCCTGGTAGTCGGTCCCGCTCATGCTGGCGTTCGGGGGCTGGCCGGGCGCGCGCGCCAGCGGCCCCATGCCGGTCGCGCTGACGCCGACGAGGATCCAGTTGCCGCGCAGCAGCGACGCCGGGATGCGCTGGTTGAGGATGTCCGTATACGACACGTGGCGGAACGCATTCGGCGGCGAAGTGAACGGCACCCGGACCTCGTAGTCGCGTACCCACTCCGACGCGGAGGCCGGTTCCAGGCCCGTCATGACCAGCCGGCGCCCGGGCAACTCCGTGCCCGCGCCCTGGTCGAGCTGCAGCAATGCCAACGCCAGCGCGGGCCAGTGCGGCGAGCCAAGGCCGGCGCGCAGATAAGCCGTGCGCGCCACGCCGTCGGCATCCAGCGCCATCTCGGCATGGCCCAGCGATGCCGCCGAGGCCGCGAACTCGGGGATCGGCATCAGTTCGACCGTGGAGCTGTTGAGCTGGACCGGCTCGGCCAGCACCGGCAGCACCACCCGGCCGCTGCGGCTGATCGCGCGCGCCAGCAGGGCGTCGCCCTCGGGATCGAACAGTGCGGGCTCCGACAGCAGCACGTTGAATGCGATGCCCTTCACATCGGTGAGCCGCAGACGGTCGACGAGTTGCGCATGCGTGCGCCGCGACCACGGCCACCGGCCGAGTTCGGCCAGGCTTTTCTGGTCGACGTCGACCACCACGATGCGGGGGTCGGCGTCCGGCGCTGCGCCCAGGATCAACCGGTCATACACCCACGCATCGAGCGGGGCGGTGATCCCGGACAGGGTGACGAGAATCGCCAGCGCGGCCGCGCCCACCGCCGTCAGCAGGCGGGGTTTCCATTTGGGCGTGGCCGGGGCGGTGCTCACAGGGCCAGCAGTATGAGCAATGCGCCGGCTCCCGCGCCAATCCGGCACCAGCGGCAGGGCACCTCGACCACCTGGGCAGGCGGGAACGGGCCTTCGAAGCCATCCACGTCGATGGTCTGGGCGCGCAGGTACCAGGTACCCGAGCGCAGCCGGGGCAGGGTGATCTCGGCCTCGGCGACGAGTTCGTCGACCTGCGGGGCGCTGAAATCCGGGGTCCGCGACATCTGGAAGCGATAGCGCTGCCCGGGTTGGCCGGCTGGCCAGCGGAAGGTCACGTCACGGGTGCTGCCAGGCTCGGCCGCAGCGCGGTCGATGTCGGTGATCTCCGCCAGCGGACGCACGGTGAAGGCCACGCTGTCGCCGAAGGGCCCGGCCTTCCCGGTGCCGTCCACGCTGCGGATGCGCCAGGCGTAGTCGCCGGGGGGCAGGGGATCGGGTAGCCGGGCCTGCGTGGTGCCCTCGATGCGCGCCTGCGCGACGGGCTGGTGGAAACCGGAGGGGCCCGCCACCTCATAGTCGTACGCGGTGGCGCCAGGCGCCTGCGTCCAGGCCAGGTCTACCCCGGGCGTGCGAATGACGCCCCCTGCGGCAGGCGCGATGGAATACGGTGCCGCGGGCTGGTCATCGATCTGCAGGCTTGCGACCGCATCGTGGCCTTCCAGCCCGGCGGACGAGATCGCACGGACACGTACGAAGTAATGGCCTGCTCCGAGCGCAGGCAGCGTGTAGCGCGGAGCATCGCTTTCGGCATCCACCCTCAGGCTGTCGAACGAACGCTGCGCACTGGCCTGGATGCGGTATCGCTGCGCGCCGGGGACGGCAGGCCACGCGAGATCCGCGCGGGCACGCTGCGACAGTGGCGCCAGGCGCGACAGGTCGGGCGCCGGCAACAGCGCGACCGGGGTGACTGCGGCCTGGCCCTGCGCCACCACCGCGCCGAAACCCCGGCGAAGCACGGCGCCGCGCTGGCGGGGAGCGCTGACCGCGACACGTCCTTCCAGCACCTCGGTGTGCGTCTTGTCGTCGCGGGCTTCCACGCGGAACTGCGTGCCGCGCACCGCGGACGATGCGCTGGGGGTGTCCACGATGAAGTTGGCCGCCGGTCCACGCAGGTGGCGGACGTCATTGCCGATGCGCCCGCGCTGCAGGCGCAGCCGGGTGTCGGCCATGCCGGAACGGCCGAAGCGGGTCAGCCGGTCGAGCAGCAACTCGCTGCCGCCGAGCAACAGCAGCCGCGAGCCGTCGGCGAACTGCAGGCTGAGCGAGGCCTCCGGCGAGGTCGTCACGCGCGCGCCGCTGCCCAGCGACATCCCGGCCGTCACCGGCGCATCGCGGCCGGCTGCGGTGCGTGCCACCGCAGCGCCCTGCAGCGCGACGACCTTGGCGGTCGCCGGCTGGTCATGCAGCCATTCGAGCGGAATCCGCAGTGTGCTGCCCGGTGGCAACTGGTAGGGGTTCGCGATGCGGTTGTGCGCCTGCAGCCGCTGCCAGGGGATCGAAGGCTTGAGGTACGCGCCGGTCACATCCCACAGCGTGTCGCCGGGACGGACGCGATAGACCCATTCCTGCGCGTGGACCGACCACGACGCCAGCACCAGCATCGCCAGGCCGCACCAGCCCAGCCATCCTTTCCCCCGGCTCGCCCGCCCTCGCATTGCACGCTCCCGCATTGATCGTCAGGAAATGTTGAATCGATCACAATTATAGAAGCTTTGATCCGGCATCTGGCCGGTGTTGCCCTTGTTCGTCGTTAATGTGACTTGGCTTGGCGGAGCGCGCCCCGTCCCGGCACCCTCAGGGTGTGCCGCCCCACCGGGCGGCGATGCGGCGCGCCAGCGCGTAGGGCTCCGGCGCATCGCGGTTGGTCAATACGATGACCGTCAGCCGTTGCGCCGGAAAGCGCAGCAGGACGTTGCGGAAGCCGATGCTTTCGCCCGAGTGCCACTGCATGCCGCCCTGCAGGCGCCATCCGAAGCCGTAGTGCGCCACGTCGGGTTCCCGCGTGGTGATCGAAGGCGCGAACGCCAGTGCGCGCGACGCGGYCGACAAGAGTCGATCGTCGTAGAGCGCGGCGTCCCAGCGCGCAAGATCCCCGATCGATGAGTAGATTCCCCCGTCGCCGAGCACCGCGCTGGTCATGCTCTGGTCGGTGCGCCGCCAGCGGCCGTCGCGGAGGCTGTAACCGAATGCGCGATCGGCTACCGGCGGGCCTTCGTCTTCGCGTGCCTGCGTCGCGGTCATGCCCAGTGGCGTGAAGATGCGCGCGCGCACGAACTCGGCGAACCGCTGTCCGGAGGCGCGCTCCACGACCAGCGACAGCAGCGCATAGCCGCTGTTGCTGTAACGGTAGGTGCTGCCGGCGGGAAAGTAGAGACGATCCTCGCGTTCCAGCAGGCGCAGCACATCCGCATCACGTACCTGTCGCGTCTGCGTGGCGGGAACGAGATCCTCGTAGTCGACCAGGCCCGACGTGTGGGTGAGCAGATGGCGAAGCGTGATGCCTTCGGCCGCCGCGGGCAGCGAAGGCAGCCAGCGCAGCAGCGGATCATCGACCGTCAGCATCCCGTCCTCGGCGAGCAGGAGCACGCAGGCGGCGGTGAACTGCTTGCTGATCGAGGCGAGGCGGAAGTTGGTCCCGGGCGAAGCGGCGATACCTGCTTCCAGATCGGCCATGCCATAGCTGCGCTGGAAGACGGGCACGCCCTCCTTCAGCACCAGTACCGACGCGCCCGGGACCTGGCCCGCATAGTCACGCATCCATGCGTCGATATCGTCTTTGCGCGTGGCGGCGCTCGCCTCGACGTTCGCCATCACCAGGATCCCCCACAGACAGGCTGCTTTCATCGCCTTCTCCCGGCCACCCAGGGCGAAGCCTAGCACCGGCTCAGTCGAGGGCGGCTTCGGCGCGGAGTTGACGCTCGCGTTCATGGCCCAGGTAGCGGCGGATGCCATGCCGCATCAGGTAAAGCAGCGGGATCAGCGCGATGGCCGCCAGCATCTTGTACACGTAGTTCACCGTGCTGACCGCCAGGAACAGCGAGGTCGGCCACTTCTGCGGCCCCAGCACGAAGGCGATGTAGATCACCACGAAGCTGTCCACCAGCTGCGAGATCGCGGTGGAGCCGGTGGCGCGCAGCCACACCCAGCGTTCGCCGGTAGCCTCGCGGATGCGGTGGAATACCGACACGTCGATCAGTTGTCCCATCAGGAACGCCACCACCGAGCCGGCGATCGTCCACATGCCCTGACCGAAGATGGCGGCGAAGGCCTTCTGGTAATCCGGCACGCCCTGCGCCTGTGCCGCGTCCACCCACCAGCCTGCCGGCGCCAGCGCGATCGCGGCGAAGGCGAAGAGGAAGCCGTAGACGATCAGCGCCACCGCCAGCCACGAGATGAAGCGCACGCCGCGCTTACCGAAGAACTCGTTGATGGTGTCCGTGAGGACGAACACGAACGGCCACAGCAGCGTACCGGCGGTGAAGCTGAGCGAGCCCGTCTGGCCGAACAGGTTCCATTCCAGCGGCGCGATGCCCAGTGTGTCTTCCAGCGCGAAGATCTTGACGCCGATGAACTCGGCCAGCACCGCGTTGGCGCAGAACACCGCCGCCAGCACGATGAAGAGGCGGACCGCACGGTCGTCCAGCGTGCGCGGCGCGTCCATCGGTCAGCGCTCCCCGGCGCGGGTGAACGGCATGGTTTCCGGTGCCACGGCACCGCCGGAAATGATGAAGCTCATCGCCTGGTCCACCGTCCAGTCGGTCGGCGTCAGCAGCTCGACCGGCACGATCTCCAGGTAACCCGACGTCGGGTTGGGCGTGGTCGGCACGTAGACGGCGGCGAGTTCGCGGCCGCTGCCTTCCTCACGGATCACCCGCGTCACCAGGCCGACCGATTTCATCTCCCGGTGCGGGAAGTCGATCAGCACCACGCGCTGCGTGCTGCCCGGCTTGGTCTCGAGCATGTCCAGCAGCTTGCGTGCGCTGGTGTAGATGACGTTCGCCAGCGGTACGCGCGCGATCAGCGCCTCGAACCAGCTCAGCAATCGCTGCCCGACCACGCGCCGCGTCAGCGCACCCACGGCCAGGATCACGAACAGCGTCGCGACCATGGCGATGGTGTTCTGCACCCACAGGCCGTTGAACCACCCCAGCGACTGCGGGAACGTAGCCGCGATCTGGTGCGACAACGGCTCCACCCACGGCTTGCTGATGTCGGACAGCAGCACGAACACGAACTTGATGACGACCCACGTCAGCCAGATGGGCAACAGGGTCAGCAGACCGGTGATGAAGAGCTTCTGCACCGAGACGCGGTGCGGGGGATGGTCGGGGAGCATGGGCCTATTGTAGGCCGCTGCAGGGCGGTGGCTGTAGCGCCATCGGTGAAACGCCGTGATGCCGTCCGCGCCTCAGCGTGCCGTCGTGCGCGCCTCGGGCTTCAACCGCACGTAGATCTGCTTGCGCACGCGGGCGACGACTTCGTTCTGCGCATTGAACACGTCGGCCGGCATCCAGCGGAGGTACTTCTGGCCATCGGCTGCCCCGGCGCGGATCTCGTCCAATACATGGCCGTCCAGCCTGAACTCGGCGTGCAGCGTGCCCTTGCCCGGCTTCACGAATTCGATCTCGGCGGCCTTGTCCCAGACGTAGTAGTCGGGACCCAGCCGCTCCTTGGCCAGGATCATCCAGAACGGATCGGTCATCGCGAACAGGCTGCCGCCGAAATGGGTGCCCACGTAGTTGCGGTTCCAGGGGCGCATGCGCAGTTCGACACGCGCGAAGGTCCAGTCGTCGGCCAGCTCGGTGACGTGGATGCCGCTGAGCAGGAAGGGCGGCCACACGTTGAAGATGTGGCGCAGGGTACCGGGTTTCATGCAGGACGACGGAGGGATCAGGAAGGGACGGGAAGGTATTCGCGGATCAGAACAGCAGGGAGGACATCTTCCGGCGGTACTGGCCCACCAGCGCGTCGTCCTCGATTACCCGGAAC
>NZ_JBGFFG010000096.1:0-9471 GCF_056175765.1 Pseudoxanthomonas sp. LjRoot204_2
CGTCCAGTGTCTCGATGTTGGCGGAGCCCGCGATGAAGCCGTCGCGCATCATCAGCAGGCAGTAGATTGCTTCGTGCACGCTGGCCGCGCCCAGCGAATGGCCGGACAGCGCCTTGGTGGACGAGATCGGCGGCAGGGCGTCGCCGAGCGCGGCGCGGATCGCGTCGAGTTCGATCACGTCGCCCAGCGGCGTCGAGGTGCCATGCGTGTTGAGGTAGTCCAGCGGCTTGGTGACGCCTTCCAGTGCCATCTGCATGCAGCGCACCGCGCCTTCGCCGGATGGCGCGACCATGTCGGCGCCGTCGGAGGTCACGCCGTAGCCGAGCAGTTCGGCATGGATGCACGCGCCGCGTTTGACCGCGTGGTCATAGTCTTCGAGCACCAGCATGCCGCCGCCACCGGCGATGACGAAGCCGTCGCGGTCCGCGTCGTACGGACGAGAGGCGTGGGTCGGGTCGTCGTTGCGCTTGCTCGACAGCGCGCCCATCGCGTCGAACATCATCGTCAGGGCCCAGTGCAGTTCCTCGCCGCCGCCGGCGAAGACGATGTCCTGGCGGCCGGCGCGGATCAGGTCCGCCGCCGCGCCGATGCAGTGCGCGGAGGTCGCGCAGGCCGCAGAGATCGAATAGCTCACGCCCTTGATCTTGAACGCGGTGGCCAGCGTCGCCGATACCGTCGAGCACATCGTGCGCGGGACCATGTACGGGCCGACCTTGCGGATGCCGCGTGCGCGCAGCAGGTCGGCCGCTTCGATCTGCCATTCGGCCGAGCCGCCGCCGGAGCCGGCGATCAGGCCGGTGCGCGGCTGGCTGACCAAGGCCTCGTCCAGGCCGGCATCGGCGATCGCATCGCGCAGCGCGATGTGCGCGAACGCGGCCGCGTCGCCCATGAAGCGCTTCTGCTTGCGGTCGATCTGCGCATCGAGGTCGATCTCGGGCGCGCCGCCGACCTGGCTGCGGAAACCGATCTCGGCGTACTGCGGGATATGGCGGATGCCGGAGCGGCCCTCGCGCAATGCGGCCGACACGGTGTCCGCGTCGTTGCCCAGGCAGGAGGTGATGCCCAGGCCGGTGATGACGACACGGCGCATCAGAAGCTCTCCGTCGACGTGAACAGGCCCACGCGCAGATCGCGCGCAGTGTAGATCTCGCGGCCGTCGACCAGCATGCGGCCATCGGCCACCGCCAGCACCAGCTTGCGGTTGACCACGCGGCTGATGTCGATCTCGTAGCTCACGCGTTTGGCGGTGGGGAGCACCTGGCCGGTGAACTTCACTTCGCCGGAACCCAGTGCGCGGCCGCGGCCGGGCGCGCCGATCCACGTCAGGAAGAAGCCGGTCAGCTGCCACATCGCATCCAGGCCCAGGCAGCCAGGCATCACCGGATCGCCGAGGAAGTGGCACTGGAAGAACCACAGGTCCGGATGGATATCGAGTTCGGCTCGCACCATGCCCTTGCCATGCGTGCCGCCATCCTGGCGGATCTCGGTGATGCGGTCGAACATCAGCATCGGGTCGTTCGGGAGGCGGCCGCTCTCGGGGCCGAACAGTTCACCGCGCGCGCTGGCCAGCAGCTGGTCGCGCGAGAAGGAAGCGGGGGCGTTCATTGCATCGTCCGTTCTGCGAAGCGCAAATAATGCACACATGTGCATACGCTTGTCTTGATGCAAATCAACCGGGTTTTTCCATACGCCGCCGTACCATCCGCGCAACGCAATTGCGGCAAGGGTTTCGCGCACATTGTCCGCATCTCCACACGCGACCGTATCGTTTCCGCGCGCATCCATGCGATCGCGTACGGCGGCCGATATCATCGCGTGATGCGCAAGATCATCCACATCGACATGGACGCGTTCTACGCGTCGGTGGAACAGCGCGACGATCCGTCGCTGCGCGGGCGGCCGGTGGTGGTGGCGTGGCGCGGCGAGCGCTCGGTGGTGTGCGCGGCGTCCTACGAAGCGCGCGTGTTCGGCGTGCGCTCGGCGATGCCGGCAGTACGCGCGGAACGCCTGTGCCCGCAGGCAGTGTTCGTGCCGCCCGATTTCGTTCGCTACAAGGCGGTGTCGCGGCAGGTGCGCGAGATCTTCTTCCGCCATACCGACCTGGTCGAACCGCTCTCGCTGGACGAAGCCTATCTCGACGTCACCGCGCCGAAGACCGACCTGCCGACCGCCACTGCCGTGGCCGAGACCATCCGCGCGCAGATCCGCGAAGAAACGCGGCTCACCGCGTCGGCCGGCGTGGCGCCGAACAAGTTCCTCGCCAAGATCGCGTCGGACTGGCGCAAGCCGGACGGACAGTTCGTGCTGCGGCCACATCAGGTGGAAGCCTTCCTGACGCCGTTGCCGGTGGAACGCATCCCCGGAGTGGGCAAGGTGATGCAGGGCAAGCTCAATGCCGACGGCATCCGTACCGTCGGCGATCTGCGTGCGTACACGCAGCATGAACTGGAAGCACGCTACGGCAGTTTCGGTGGCGGCCTGTACCGGCGTGCGCGCGGCATCGACGAGCGCCCGGTCGAGCCCGACCAGCCGGTGCAGTCGATCTCCTCCGAAGACACCTTCGCCACCGACCTGCTGTTGTCGGAACTGGAGCCGCACATCGTCCGCATCGCGGAAAAAGCGTGGCAGGCCAGCCGCAAGACCGAGCGCGTGGGCCGGACCGTGGTGCTGAAGCTGAAGACGTCCCAGTTCCGCATCCTCACCCGCAGTTTCACGCCGGAGGCGCCGCCGGCGTCGGAACAGGAGTTCATCGACATCGCGATGGCCCTGCGCGAGCGCGTGGACCTGCCTGCCGCGACGCGCTACCGGCTGGTGGGCGTAGGCCTGTCGGGTTTCCGCGACCGCGACGAGGTCGCCACGCAGCCAGGGCTGTTCGACACCGTCGCTTGATGCCGGTCACGGGGTGCTTGTGCACGCGGCGGCTGCCCGTTGGCAGTCCCTGCGCGCGTCTGCCAGCACGTCGCGCGCGTCGGCGATAGTCTCGGCGTCGTTGGCCTGAGGGGAGGCGGAAGATGGACGCGATTCGACAGGGTTCTGCGGCCGAGCTGTGGCAGGCGCTGGTGCGTGAGGCGTGTTCGCGCTGCGGACAGGCGCTGGACGAGGCGCAGGAGAGCTATCTGGTCTTCGTGCTGCTGCGGCACCAGCGCGACGGACACCTGCTGGCGCGCACACAGGCGCTGGAATGGCTGGACGCGCAGCTGCGCGTCGGCAGCGCACGCAGCGATGCCCTGCGCGATGTAGGCGACCGCTGCCTGCTGATCGCGGGCCTGTTTCCCGCGCTGGCGCAGCGGCGCCGCGTGAGCGTGGAGTACTTCGTCGACCTCGGTCGTGGCGCCTACCAGGGGGTGGCCGACAGCGGGCGCAGCGCCTATGCGGACCTGTTCACGCAATTGGCATCCACGTATCACCAGCTCGTGCACACGCTGCGGGCGGTACGTGGCGACGGCAGCATTCCCGTGTACGGACACCGCACCGGGCCTCTGCACTGAACGCGCCGGTGACCCGCGGAGGCGGGCCACCGGAAGCGACGTCACTCCTGCGGTTGGTAACGCAGGCTGAGACCATAGGTGCGGCCTGCCTGGTTGTACCAGGCGACCGTTTCGTACTCGCGGTCGAACACGTTGCCCACCTTCGCCTGCAGCGTCCATGCCCGCGCCATGGCGTACTCCAGACGCAGGTCCAGCGTGCTGTAGCCGCCCAGGCGGACGGTGTTGGCCAGGTTGTCGTAGCGCTCACCCGCGGCGTTGAACGTCACGCCGGTGCGGAACGCGCCGAACGCGCGGTCCACGTCGATGCGCGCGGTGTTGCGCGGACGGCGTGCCAGCAGGTTGTCATGGTTGAAGCCGGCCGAACGGTTACGCGGATCGGTGTGGCTCAGCTGCGTGGCGATGTCGAAGCCTGCGACCGCGATGTCGACGGTGAACTCCGCGCCGCGGATGCGGGCTTCGTCGATGTTGTTGGGCAGAAAGATCGCCGCGTCGTAGGAGATCAGCTGGTCCACCTTGTTCTGGTAGACGTTGAACGTCCAGTTCCAGGTGTCCGCGTACTGCGCGATGCCGAGGTTGACGCTCTCGGACTCTTCCGGCTTCAGGTCCGGGTTGCCGAAGAACGGATAGTACAGGTCGTTGAAGCTCGGTGCCTTGAAGCCGGTGGCCACGCTGGCGGTCAGCTTCAGGCCGTTGCCGAACCCGAACCCGTAGCCCAGGCTGCCGGTGGTGTGGTTGCCGAACTGCTCGTTGTCGTCGTTGCGGACGCTGGCCTGCAGCTGGTGCGCGCCGAAGCGGCCCTGGTATTCGACGAAGCCGGCGAGGTTGTCGCGCTGGGTGGCGTCGAAGGCGGTGGCGCTTTCGATCTTGTCGTCCTGCCAGTCAATGCCAGCGGTCAGCAGTTGGTTGGTGGCCACGGTGAAGTCGCCCTGCGCCGATGCCACGTAGCGACGCGTCTCGAAGTAGCCGGACGGCACATCGTCATGGAAGTCGTCGGACTTGTCGTCGTTGCGGCCCAGGCTCAGCAGCAGGTTGACCTTGTCGCTAGGCGCGTAGCGCAGCTTGGTGCCCAACACCTGCTGCACGGTTTCGGACCGGTTGGTGAAGCTGCCGTCGAACTCGCTCTCACCGTCGGCGCGCAGCGCGTTGGCTTCCAGCGTCAGCGTGTCGGTGAACGCGTAACCGCCGCGCAGGCTGGCCGAGGTGTTGCGGTAGCCGTCACGGTCGGGTTCGTCGGCGAAGCAGCCGGCACCGAACGGGTTTGCGGCATCCCCGCTGGTGCCGCGGCAGGCGTTGAAGCCGTCGGTGCGCGTATACGCAACGTCGGCACCGAACCAGCCGCGGCCGATGCCGCCGCCGATACCGGCGCTGGCTTCACGCGTGCTGTCGCTGCCCACGCCGATGCGGACGTTCGGCCGTACCTTGCCGGTGTTGCGGCGGGTGAACACCTGGATCACGCCGCCGATGGCCTCGGAGCCCCACAGGCTCGAGCGCGGGCCGCGCACGATCTCGACGCGATCAATCTGGTCGATCGGCAGGTCCTGCAGCGCGGGCAGGCCGGCGGTCGCCGAACCCATGCGCACGCCGTCCACGAGCACCAGCACGTGGTCGGATTCGGCACCGCGCAGATTGAGCGTGGTGATCTTGCCCGCGCCGCCCTGGTTGGCGATCGAGATGCCGGCGCGTCCCTGCAGCAGCTCGCCCAGCGAGCGCGCCTGGCTGCGCTGGATCGCCTCGCGGCCGATCACCTGCGCCGGGACCAGGCTGTCTTCGACGGACACCTCGGTGCGCGTGCCGGAGACGACGATCTCGTCGAGGTTGGTGGCGTCCTGCGCCTGCGCGGCGAGTGGCAGCGCCATCGCGACCGCGAAGGCCAGCAGGGAAGGGGAGGAAAGGGTACGGCTCTGCATCGGAACAACTCCATCGCGCGCCCCGCGCGCATTGTCGGCGTGGAGTCGCGATGACGGAGAGGGAACGTTGCGGACAGCGCGGCAGACGAGCGGCGGCGCGGCACGCCACGACGCCCTCCGCATCGCAACCAGTGGACTTCCAGGCCGGTCTCCGGGCTTGCGAAGGCGTGCGCGATGCACGCTGCCGGGGCGCCTTCCCATGCGTTGGACGCACAGTGGCCGATGCCGAGGCTGTCTTCGCCTACCGTTGCGGGGGCAGCGCCGGAATGCCGCTTGCGCGGGGCACCGGCTTCCCGTTTCAACCCGTGGCAGGAATGCCTGGGTCACCTGAAAGCGCGCGCATTATACGGGAAGCGTCCGCCCGCCACGTAGAGCGGAGCTTGCTCCGCTGCTTTTCGCCAACGGACGGTCTGGCGTCGAGCAAGCTCGACGCTACGACAGGAAGACCCGCGAGGGTTGCTTTCAGGAGGCGCATAGAGCCGAGCGTGCTCCGCTGCTTCTTTGCGTCGCAGGCAGGTGGCGTGCAGGATCCGAGATGACGCGAATTGTCGCGGTCAGTCGTCGCCGCGCGAATCGAACAGGTTCAGCGACGGACCCGCGTCTTCCTCGCGCTCGGTGTGCGTGGTCGTCACCGGGCCGGCGGCGGGACGACCGCGTGGCGGTGGCAGCAGGGCGGCGGCCGCATCGTAGGCCACCAGCAGTTCCGCGCGGCGGTCTTCGGGCAATTGCTGCCAGTGGCAGTCCAGCAGGGCGCCTTCCAGCGCGTAGAGCAGGTTGAGGCTGGGTCGGAAACCCGCACGCTTCACCCGGATGAAGGCTTCCACCRCGCCGACCGACTCCAGGTCCTCCTGCGTGCGCAGGCCGACCTGGCGAAGCCAGGCGGCGGACTTGGGGCCGATGTTGCGCAGCTTGGTGCCTGTCATGTCAGCGAGTCCACGAAAATGGCGGCGATGCGTTCCATGCCCGCCTGGTCGTCGGCATCGAAGCGCGCCAGGCGGGGACTGTCCAGATCGAGCACGCCGACCAGTTCGTCCCCTTTCACCAGCGGTACCACCAGTTCCGAGCGCGATGCGGAATCGCAGGCGATGTGGCCCGGAAAGGCCTCGACATCGTCCACGCGCTGGGTCTGGCGGGTGCGTGCGGCGGCTCCGCAGACCCCCTTGTCCAACGGGATCCGCACGCAGGCTGGTAGTCCCTGAAACGGACCGACCACCAATTCCCGGCCATCGAAGAAATAGAAGCCCGCCCAGTTGAAGTCGGGCAGGGCGTGGTACAGCAGCGCGGCGAGGTTGGCGGCGTTGGCGATCCGGTCCGGTTCGCCGGCCAACAGGGCGCGGGCCTGGTCGGCCAGCTGTGCGTATTGTTCCGGCTTGCTGCCGGTGAGCGTCTGGGAGGCGAATGACATGCCGTCGATTCTACTCCCGGCCTCTCGCGGTGGACCGATATGATGCATTCCATCGGCAACCCTGACGGGGACACGGGTGGGCATGAACGCGGGCGATGATGAAGCCGGGTGGCGCGGCCACGGGGTGACCCGGCTGGAGGCGTTCGTGGATGCGGCCTTCGCGTTCGCGGTGACCCTGCTGGTCATCTCCGTGGACCGCATCCCGGACAGCATCGGAGCGCTGCAGCAGGCGCTGAAGAACGTGCCGGCCTTCGCCGCCAGTTTCGCGATGGTGGCGATGTTCTGGTACGCGCACGTGCGCTGGAGCCGTCGCTACCGCCTCGGCACGGTGCCGGCCACGCTGCTCAGCTTGCTTCTCGTGTTCCTGGTGCTGGTCTACGTGTATCCGCTGCGGCTGCTGCTGGGCACCTTCTTCGCGTGGATCACCGGCGGCTGGCTGCCGATGCCGCTGACCGATGCCAATGGCGCGCGCCCGCTCGCCTTCATGTTCACCTTCTACGGACTCGCGTTCGCGTCGATGTCGGCCTGCATCGGCGGCCTGTACGTGCTGGCCTGGCGTGCACGCACGCGGCTGGGTCTGGATGGCGAGGCCGCCGCGAACGCCGCTGGCGAAATCGCCTCGCATGCGTACTTCGTCGGCGTGGGTCTGCTGTCGGTACTGATCGCCTGCCTGCTGGGCGAGCACGCGCGCTCCTGGCAGGTCGCCATGGCGGGCAGCGTCTACTTCCTCCTGTCGTTCACCGGCATCGTCCACGTGGGGGGGCAGCGCTGGGGCAAACGCCGCTGGCCCGAGCGCGTGGAGGGCTAGGCGAATGGACCGGCTGTTCGTCACCGGTACCGACACGGGCGTGGGCAAGACCGTTGCCAGCGCCGCGTTGTTGCATGCGTTCCGTGCGCGCGGCCGGCGTGCCGTGGGCATGAAGCCGGTCGCCAGCGGCTGCGAGGCCACGCCGGACGGCTGGCGCAACGAGGATGCACTCGCGTTGCAGGCCGCCAGCGATCCCGTGCCGCCCTACGAGGATGTGAACCGCTATGCGCTGCCTGCGCCGCTCGCGCCGGAGATCGCCGCGCGCGACGCCGGCGTGGACGTGCAGCTGGGCGTTCTGGTGTCCGCGTTCGAGCGCCTGCATCCGCTGGCCGACGTGGTGCTTGTCGAAGGCGTCGGTGGTTGGGCCGCACCGCTGACGGGCACGCTGGACCAACGCCACCTGGTACAGGAATTGCGCCTGCCGGTGGTGCTCGTAGTGGGCATGCGCCTGGGCTGCATCAACCATGCACGGCTCAGTGCGCGCGCGATCCAGGACGACGGCGCGCGCCTGGTGGGCTGGATCGCCAACGAAGTCGATCCGGAGATGGCGCGCCGCGACGAAAACTTCGCCCTGCTGTCCGCGCGCATGCCGGTGCCGTGCTGGGGACGCTTGCCGCATGCGCCGCAAATCGACGCCGGCACGCTCAGCCGGCACATCGCGCTTCCTTTCTAGGCGCGGGGCCGAAAAATAAAAAACCCGGCAGCGTGGGGGCTACCGGGTCGGCTGCGCGGAGGGAGGGGACCCGCGCAATAAAGGGTGGACGCGAACGTCCGGGGCGGGTCTTACTTGCCCTTGGCGGCCTTGGTCGCCTTGGCCACGGAGGCCTGGACGTTGTCGGTCGCGGTTTCGAACTGGGTCTTCACCAGCTGGCCGAAGGCTTCACCGGTCTTCAGGCTCAGGCCGAACATTTCCTGGCTGGCGGCGACCATGCGCTCGGCGTTGTCCTTGGCGACCTGCAGGCCCTTCGGCCACAGATTCTTGTAACCGTCCAGGTCGCGGGTCTCGGCGAGCTCGCCGAAGAACGAGGTGGTGGCGTCGATGTTCTTTTCGAACGTCTTCAGCTGCACGCCGAACACGGTCTCGGCGCTTTCCAGCGCCAGGCGGTTGGCGCGCGATGCGGCCGCGGCGAACTGGTGCGTGAACTGGCTGAAGCTTTCGTTGAATTGGGTGTTCATGGCGTGCTCCTGAAAGGGGATTCCCATCTGTTGCGACGCAGCATAGCTGCGTCCATGCTGCAGTGCAATAATAGCCGTATGGAAATCCGACGAACGGTCAGGAGCCGTTAAAAATCAAACGCTTGTAGGGACTGGTATGAAACCGGTTCCACGCCTCAGTCGCCGGTGTAGCGGCTGCCGGAGGTGCAGGTTTCATGCACCACGATGGCGCTCAGTAGCGGAAGCACCGGCTTGGCCTCGCGCCAGATCCATGCCGCCAGCTGTTCGCTGGTCGGATTTTCCAGACCCGGAATGTCGTTGAGGTAATGGTGGTCGAGCCGGTCGTAGATCGGCTTGAAGGCGGCCTTCACGTCGGCGAAGTCCATCACCCAGCCGGCCTGCGGATCGACCGGGCCGGACAGGTGCACTTCGATGCGGAACGAATGGCCGTGCAGGCGCGCGCACTTGTGGCCTTCCGGCACGTGAGGAAGCCGGTGAGCGGCTTCGATGGTGAAGACCTTGAAGATGTCCATGCGGCGTTTCCGGAAACGGGGAAACGCGCGGCACGGATCGTGTGCCGCGCGTCGGGTTCGACTCAGCGGGCGGGACGCGACTGACCCTGGCGGGCACCGCCGTTGCGGCCACCGTCGCGGCGGGGGCCGCTGCTGTGCTTCTTCGGTCCTGCGTGGGCGTGGCGCGGTGCTTCGC
>NZ_JBGFFG010000097.1:0-9450 GCF_056175765.1 Pseudoxanthomonas sp. LjRoot204_2
CGGCAGGAGCGTATCGCTCGAGCAGCCCCGGATCGTCGGACGCGCCCGCGATGCGCACATCCGCATCGACGACCCCGGTTTTGCCGAGCGGCACGCGCGGCTCGAGTTGCGGGGCGAGCGCGTGCTGCTGCGCGACCTGGGGTCCTCCGAGGGCACCCGGGTCAACGGGGTCGCGGTCCGGGATGCGCTGCTGTCGGCGGGTGACCAGATCGTGTTCGATGCGCAGCACCGTTTCGTGCTGGAAGTGCCGTGGGCGCCGACGGCCAGGGTCGACGAGCCCGCCCCGCTGGAAGACGCCGATCGCGACCACCCGGTGGCCGATGCGGACCGTCCGGCGGGCCCGTCCGCGCTTCGCTGGCCATGGTTGCTGCTTGCGGCGTTGCTGATGGCCGGCGCGCTCAGCGCGCTGCTGCTGTTCGGCGCCGGCTGACCGATTTCCACAGGCGCCAGCCCAACAGCACCGCCAGGATGCCGGCGTACAGCAGCGGCTCGCGGATGTCGGATTTCACCAGCCACCAGAAGTGCAGCACGGCCAGCACGCCGATGGCGTACACCAGCTTGTGCAGTTGGCCCCAGCGCCGGCCGAGCCGGCGCATCCAGCCCTGGGTCGAGGTGATCGCCAGCGGCACCAGCAACAGCCAGGCGGTGAAGCCCACCGTGATGTAGGGACGCTTGGCGATCTCCTCGAAGATCTGCGTCCAGTATCCGCGCAGGTCCAGGCCCAAGTAGACCGCCAGGTGCAGCGTGGCATAGAAGAAGGCGTAGAGCCCCAGCATGCGCCGGAAGCGCAGCAGCACCGGCTGCCCGGTCAACTGGCGAAGGGGAGTGACCGCCAGCGCCACCATCAGCAGGCGCAGCGCCCACAGGCCGGTGCGGTGCTCGATCTCCGCCACCGGATCCGCGCCCAGCGCATCGCTGCCGCGCTGCCATACGTCGTAGAACTGCCACCCCAGGATCGCCAGCGGCGTCAGCGCCAGCGCATGCACCACGCTCTTGGCCGCCACCAGGCCTGCGGACGCCTTACGCATCGTGTCGGCTCAGTACCATTTCTTCAGATCCATGCCGGCGTACAGGGACGCCACCTGATCGCCGTAACCATTGAACATGCGCGTGGGGATGCGTTCGGCGAACAGCTTGCTCTGCGTGCCGGCGATGCGGCGCTCGGTCKTCTGGCTCCAGCGCGGATGGTCGACGTTCGGATTGACGTTGGAGAAGAACCCGTACTCCGACGGCTGCAGATCGTGCCACGCCGTCTCCGGCATGCGCTCGACGAACTTGATCTCGACGATCGACTTGATGCTCTTGAAGCCGTACTTCCACGGCACCACCAGCCGCAACGGCGCGCCGTTCTGCTGCGGCAGCGGCTTGCCGTACAGGCCGGTGGCCAGCAGGGTGAGCGGGTGCATCGCCTCGTCGATGCGCAGGCCCTCGCGGTAGGGCCAGTTGATGGAACGATAGCGGACCCCCGGCATCTGGGCGCGGTCGGCGAGGGTGGTGAAGGCCACGTACTTTGCCTTCGACGTGGGCGCGAACTTCTTCAGCACATCGGCCAGCGGCACGCCCAGCCACGGGATCACCATCGACCAGCCCTCCACGCAGCGCAGCCGGTAGATGCGCTCCTCGGGGGCCAGCCCCTTCACCAGGTCCTCCAGCGACAGCGTGCCGGGCTTTGCGCACTCGCCCCCCACCGCCACCGACCAGGGCGAGGTCTTGAGCGTCTTGCGCGCCGWGGACGGGTCGGCCTTGCCGGTACCGAACTCGTAGAAGTTGTTGTAGCTGGTGACGTCMTCGTAACGCGTCAGCGTTTCGGTGGTGCGGAAGCCGGAGCGCGCCTGTTCGGGCGTCACCACGACCTTCGGGGGGGCGGGAGGTTCGGCTTCCGCGCAGCCGGCCAGGGCAAGGGCGGGCGCGGCGGCAAAGGCCTGCAGCAGGCGGCGGCGATCCCGATAGATCGCTTCGTCGGTGACCTCGGACTCGCGGATCCGCAAGGCGTCGCGCAGGGACATGGACTTCTCCGGCAAGGGGATGGCGGTTGGACGGCAGTCGCGGCGGAAAATTCCCGCGCGGGCCGGTCACGTGCAGCCTATACGCAGTCGGGTGATCGCGGGATGCACGGCGTACGGGATTCATGCCCGCGCGTCCGCTTCGTTGCCCCTGCAACTGATGCGCTGCGGCATACTAYGGACCCTCCTGTTCAGGTGCCCCATGACGCGCGCGTTCAACTTCAGTGCCGGTCCCGCCACCCTGCCCGAATCGGTCCTGCGGCAGGCCCAGGCCGAGATGCTCGACTGGAACGGCATTGGCGCGTCCATCGTGGAGATCAGCCACCGCAGCCAGGACTTCATCGCCGTGGCGGCCGAGGCCGAAGCGGACCTGCGCCGATTGGTCGGCATCCCCGACGACTATGCGGTGCTGTTCCTGTCGGGTGGCGCCACGACCCACCAGGCCCTGCTGGCGCTGAATTTCGCTGCGCCCGGCCAGGTCGTCGACTATGTGGTGACCGGCCACTGGGGCAAGACCGCCATCAAGCAGGCCGCGCCGTACTGCACGGTCAACATCGCGGCCGACGGCGAGGCCGGTGGCTTCCACGACATCCCGCCGCGCGACACGTGGAGGCTCACACCGGGTGCCGCCTACGTGCACATCACCGCCAACGAGACGATCCACGGCGTCGAGTTTCGCGACACCCCGGACGTGGGCGAGGTGCCGTTGTTCGCCGATTTCAGCTCATCGATCGCGTCGGAGCCGCTGGACGTGTCGAAGTACGGCGTGATCTATGCCGGCGCGCAGAAGAACCTTGGCCCGGTCGGCGTGGCGGTGGTGATCATCCGCAAGGACCTGTTCGAGCGCAGCGGCCAGCCGCGCGCCGACATCTTCGACTACCGCTCGCATGCCGCGCGCGACTCCATGCTCAACACGCCGCCGACCTGGAACTGGTACCTCGCCGGCCTGGTGTTCAAGTGGATGCTGGCCGAAGGCGGCGTGGCCGAGTTCGCGCGGCGCAATGCGGTGAAATCGTCGCTCGTCTACGACGCCATCGACGCGTCCGCCGGCTTCTACCGCAACGACGTGGTGCCAGCCGTGCGTTCGCGGATGAACATCCCTTTCTTCCTGCCGGACGACACCCTCAACGCGCGCTTCGTGGCCGAATCCAAGGCGGCCGGACTGCTGGCCCTGAAGGGCCACAAGGCGGTCGGTGGCATCCGCGCTTCGCTGTACAACGCGCTGCCGGTGGAAGGCGCGCAGGCGCTGGTCGATTTCATGCGCGATTTCCAGCAACGTAACGGATGAAGTCCCTGCATTGCCCGATGTGGGAGCGACGTCAGTCGCGATGAAGCTTCACCGATAACCTTTCGCGACTTACGTCGCTCCCACAGGGAAGCGACGGGAATACGGAAAACGACATGGCATCCAAACCCAGCAAGCCAAAGAAGATCGCCAAGCCCGCCGCGGGCAAGAAGACCGAGGCGACGCCCGCCCCGGCGCTGTCCGACGTGCGCGCCAAGATCGATGGCATCGATCGCCAGATCCAGTCCCTGATCGCCGAACGCGCCGTCTTCGCCCACCAGGTCGGCAAGGCCAAGGGAAAGCTGGCCGCTGCGGTGGACTACTACCGCCCGGAGCGCGAAGCCCAGGTGCTGCGCATGGTGGTGGACCGCAACGAGGGCCCGCTCAGCGACGAAGTGCTGGTGCATGTCTTCCGCGAGATCATGTCCGCCTGCCTGGCGCAGCAGGAGCCGTTGAAGATCGGTTACCTCGGCCCGGAGGGCACCTTCAGCCAGCAGGCGGTGCTCAAGCACTTCGGCCGCTCGGCGCATGGTCTTCCGCTGGCCAGCATCGAAGAGGTCTTCCAGGAAGTGGCCAGCGGCAACGCCGATTTCGGCGTAGTGCCGGTCGAGAACTCGGGGCAGGGCACCATCCAGATCACGCTGGACATGTTCCTGACCTCGGACCTGAAGATCTGCGGCGAAGTCGAGCTGCGCGTGCACCAGTTCCTGATGTCGCGCACCGGTCGCATCGACGACATCGAGCGCATCTACGCGCATCCGCAGTCGTTCGCGCAGACCGCGGGCTGGCTGCGCGCCAACCTGCCGAAGGTGGAGAAAGTGCCGGTGTCGAGCAACGCCGAAGGCGCCCGCCGCGCGCGTGGCAACGACGATGCCGCGGCCATCGGGGGCGAGAGCGCGGCGCACGTCTACGGCCTGAAGAAGGTCGTCATGAGCCCGATCCAGGACGACAAGGACAACACGACGCGCTTCCTTGTGATCGGCCGCAGCATCTTCCCGCCGTCGGGCCACGACCGCACCTCGGTGCTGGTCTTCATCCACGACAAGCCCGGCGCGCTGTTCGACGTGCTCAGCCCRTTCGCCCGCCACGGCATCAGCATGAACCGGATCGAGTCGCGGCCGTCGCACCACGCCAAGTGGGAGTACGGCTTCTTCATCGATCTGGCCGGCCACATCGACGACGAGGCGATGAAGCAGGCACTGGCGGAACTGAAACAGCATTCGGCGCAGATCAAGGTGCTGGGGTCGTACCCCGTCGCGGTGCCCTGATACGTTGCCCGGGCCCGCGGATGGGCCGATGAACCGAGAGACCTGATGAGCAGCAAGCAAGACTGGATCGCCTCCACAGGCCGCGCGCTGCGCGGCACCCTGGATATTCCCGGCGACAAGTCGGTATCGCACCGCGCGGTGATGTTCGCCGCGCTCGCCGACGGCACGTCGACGATCGACGGCTTCCTGGAAGGCGAGGACACCCGCGCGACCGCCGCGATCTTTTCGCGCCTCGGCGTGCGGATGGAAACGCCCTCGCCATCGCGCCGTATCGTGCATGGCGTCGGCGTGGATGGCCTGAAGGCGGCCGACGGTGCGCTCGACTGCGGCAATGCCGGCACCGGCATGCGCCTGCTGGCCGGCCTGCTGGCCGCGCAACCGTTCGACAGCGTGATCATTGGTGACGAATCGCTGTCCAAGCGTCCCATGCGCCGCGTCACCGGTCCGCTGTCCACGATGGGTGCGCGCATCGATACCGAAGAGGGCGGCCTGCCACCGTTGCGCATCCATGGCGGACAAGCCCTTGCCGGCATCGACTACACGCTGGAAGTCGCCAGCGCGCAGGTGAAATCGGCTGTGCTGCTGGCTGGCCTGTACGCAGAAGGCGAGACCGTGGTGCGCGAGCCGCACCCCACGCGCGACTACACCGAGCGCATGCTGAAGGCGTTCGGCGTCGACATCGACTTCTCCCCCGGCTTCGCTCGCCTGGGCGGCGGGCAGCGCCTGAAGGCGACCGACATCGCCGTGCCGGCCGATTTCTCGTCGGCGGCGTTCTTCCTGGTCGCGGCCAGCATCATTCCCGGTTCGGAACTGCGCCTGCGCGCGGTCGGACTGAACCCGCGCCGCACCGGCCTGCTACAGGCACTGCGGCTGATGGGCGCGGACATCACCGAAGAGAACGCCAGCGAACACGGCGGCGAGCCGGTGGCGGACCTGGTCGTCCGCCATGCGACATTGCAGGGCATCGAGGTGCCGGAGGCGCTGGTGCCCGACATGATCGATGAGTTCCCGGCGCTGTTCGTCGCGGCGGCCGCAGCGGAGGGACCGACCGTGGTGAGCGGGGCGGCGGAATTGCGGGTGAAGGAATCAGACCGCCTGGCGGCCATGGCCAATGGCCTGCGTGCGCTCGGCCTGCGCGTGGACGAGACGCCGGACGGCGCGACGATCTTTCCTGGGCCGCTGCAGGGCGGCGTGGTCGATAGTCACGGCGATCACCGCATCGCGATGGCGTTCTCGATCGCCGGCCAGCTGGCGAAGGGCAAAGTGCGCGTCGGCGATGTGGCGAACGTGGCGACCTCGTTCCCGGACTACGATGGCCTGGCGACGGGCGCAGGGTTCGCGTTGCGGAAAGCATGACCGTTGCTTTCTGTAGGAGCGACGTGAGTCGCGACCGCGGCACATGATTGCCTGAGTTCTATCATTCGCCAGTCGCCCATAGCGCGCTTGCCATGAATACCAACACTGATGTATCCCGGTCGCGATTTACGTCGCTCCTACACGTACGGGCACGGCAACAAGGGGGCGCCTGCGGGGCGCCCCCTCTTCGTTTGGACTAGAACCTAGATAGGCTTGAAGTCCACCGGCACCTTCACGCTGGTGGCGATGGCCTTGCCATTCCGCATGGCCGGTTCGAAGCGCCACTGCTTCACGGCGCTCAGCGCGGCGCGATCGAGCTCACGCTCACCACTGCGCTCGACCACACGAACGTCCACCGGGTTGCCGTTGGCATCGACATCTGCCAGCACCACGACCGTCCCGCCGACGCCGGCACGCAACATTGAGGCCGGGTACTTCGGCTGGGCGTTACTGGCGAGTGGGCGTGCATCGCGGCTGATCGCAGCGGCACGGGTCGCACGATCGGCGCGATCGCGATCGGCGCTGCCGGTTGCGCGCTCAGTGGCGGGTGTCGTGGTCACCGGCTGGTCGATCACCGCGCTCGGTGCGGTTGCGACAGGCGCTTCCGCCGGGGCGCGCGATTGGCTCCACCAGATCAGGCCACCCGCGGTGACGGCGAAAGCGAGCAGCATCAGCAGCACGGGGGATGCGTTGCGGCGCGGTTCCATCTGGGTCTCTTCCAGGGTGGGATCCGGCGCGCGGTATTCGTTGTTGATGGACGTCGACATGTGAACCTCCGTTTCGCGTTGTGGGTTCCGCGTTGGAACGGTGCCGAGTCTTTGCTTGCGGATGTTTGCGACGCGTGATTCAGCGATGAAACGAGCGTGCCGAAGTTCAGCTAGCGGAATGGCGGTTCAGCAATGCGTACGAATCATCAAAGCGCATTCGCGCAGCGACTTGAAGTAGATGCTCCCGGGCACACGACCATTCTGTTCGCCGCGTGTCGCCAGTGCGTCGCATCCCATCACGCTAATGGGCACAGCCATCGCGATCGAACCCGATGCATGACGCAGTACGAACGCGTGGTTCTGCCGTGTCACGTGCCCGACTGTATCGGTTCCGCGCAGACATCGCACCGCACCTGCATAGCGCAGCGACYGGAGTCCATCAGTCGCACGGCATGGGAGTAGCCACGACCCTTCACCCAGGTCTGGCCGGGCTCGTCGCCCAACGGGTCTTCGACCGACGGGCTGCGCGTTGACCAAGGCGATGCGCACGCGAAGAGGACGATCAACGGGATTGCCGACCAGGCGGCGATACGTTTCAGCGATCGTGCCTGGCCCATGCGGTCACCGCATCTTGAAATCGATCGGCACCGTCACCGCGCCCGGCACCGGCTGGCCGTCGCGCTGCGCCGGCTGGAAGCGCCATTGCCGAACCGCAGCGAGTGCGGCGCGGTCGAGATCGCGGGAGCCGCTGCGCTCGGCGATCTCGACGGAGGTCGGTACGCCGTCCGCCCCCACTTCGACGCGCACCATCACCGTGCCCTGGTCTCCGGCACGGATGGCCGAGGCGGGGTAGTCCGGGGCGGGTGTCTGGCCCGGAATCGGAACCGGCACGTCGCCAGGGGCCAGCGGCACCGTGGCCGTCGGTGCCGCCGCGTCGGCCGGCGTGGCGGGCAGTGGCGCTTCCGCGACGGGCGCGGGCATCGGCGCTTCTTCCACCAGTTGCGGGCGCTCTTCGGCCGCGGGACGGGGCGCGGGTTCGTCCATGCCGCTCGCGCCGGCGCCGGTGGAGAGGGGCTCGGGCAGCGCTTCGATCGGCAGCGACTTGCCCGGCAGTGCGGGGTCGGGCGTATAGAAGCCGTCGTCCCGGCCGGCCCACCAGACGATCAGGAACAGCAGCAGGCCGACGCCGAAGGCGATCGCCGCATTGCGCAGGGCGGTGCGGGGCAGGCGGAAGGTAAAGTGCGGATCGTGCGGTTGCTGGGCCGACATGGGAGTCACCGGAAAAGTCGCGCCGATTCTTGCACAGCCGCGGTTAACCGCGCGGGCAGGCGGTCGCAGATGGGCGATAATGCCGGCTTCCCACGCCAGACTGTAGTGTCCATGCTCGATCCCGTCCTGCTCCGCACCCAGCCCGCCGAACTCGCCCAGCGCCTCAAGGAGAGCCGCGGGTTCGACCTGGACGTGTCCCGCATCGCCGACCTGGAAGCCTCGCGCAAGCAGATTCAGAAGCGCACCGAGGAACTGCAGAATCTGCGCAACACCCGCTCCAAGGCCATCGGCCAGGCCAAGGCCAAGGGCGAGGACGTGGCCGCGCTGATGGCGGAAGTGGCCGGATTCGGCGACGAGTTGAAGGCTTCGGAAGTGAAGCTGGACGAGATCCGCGCCGAGATCGAAGCCATCGCCCTCGGTATCCCGAACCTGCCGCACGCCAGCGTGCCGCTCGGCAGCGATGAGGCCGGCAACGTCGAACAGCACCGCTGGGGCACCCCGCGCGCGTTCGACTTCGACGTGAAGGACCACGTGGAGCTGGGCGCCCGTCACGGCTGGCTCGACGCCGACACCGCCGCCAAGCTGTCCGGCGCGCGCTTCACCGTGCTGCGCGGCCAGCTGGCGCGCCTGCACCGCGCGCTCGCGCAGTTCATGCTCGACCTGCACACCAACGAGCACGGCTACGAAGAGACCAGCGTGCCGGTGATCGTCAACGCCGACTCCATGCGCGGCACCGGCCAGTTGCCGAAGTTCGAGGAAGACCTGTTCTCCACCGAGCTGGGCGAGCACAAGCGCTACCTGATCCCCACCTCCGAAGTGCCGCTGACCAACATCGTCCGCGATGAGATCCTCGACGACGCCCGCCTGCCGCTGCGCATGACCGCGCATTCGATGTGCTTCCGCTCCGAAGCCGGCAGTGGTGGCCGCGACGTGCGCGGCATGATCCGCCAGCACCAGTTCGAGAAGGTGGAATTGGTCTCCATCGCGCGCCCGTCGGAGAGCTACGACGAGCAGGAGCGCATGACCCGCGCCGCCGAAACCGTGCTGGAGAAACTGGGCCTTCCGTACCGCCGCATGCTGCTGTGCACGGGCGACATGGGTTTCGGCGCTACCAAGACGTTCGACCTGGAAGTCTGGCTGCCGTCGCAGAACACCTACCGCGAGATTTCCTCGTGCTCCAACTGCGAGGACTTCCAGGCGCGTCGCATGCAGGCGCGCTGGCGCAACCCGGCCACCGGCAAACCCGAGCCCGTGCACACGCTCAACGGTTCCGGCACCGCCGTGGGCCGTGCGCTGATCGCGGTAATGGAGAACTACCAGAACGCCGACGGGTCGATCACCGTGCCCGAGGTGCTGCGCCCGTACATGGGTGGCGCAGACCGCATCGCCTGAGCTGTTGATGCCTTCTCCCCGCGAGCGGGGAGAAGGTGCCCGGAGGGCGGATGAGGGGCGCTCTTAGCGCGAGCTCTCCGCTTTCCTACGGCAGACGCGCCTTGAGYGTTGATGGCTGCGGAGGGCCCACATCTCCGTTCGCCCCTCACCCGCCTTCGGCACCCTCTCCC
>NZ_JBGFFG010000098.1:0-9285 GCF_056175765.1 Pseudoxanthomonas sp. LjRoot204_2
TGCCGTAGCTGTGCAGGCGCCCGGCGATCTCGCAGACGAAGGCGATGCGCTGGGCGTAGGTGGCGGACATCAGGATGTCGTCGGGCATCGGCACAGTATCGCCCAAGCACCCGCACATGACTTCACCTCGCGCTGCTTACACTACGCACCACGACGTGGGCAGGGGGCACCGTGGGGATCGGCGAAGCCATGGCGCTGGGCAGTGCGGCCGCATGGGCGGTCGGCGTCATCCTGGCGCGCCAGCTGGGTGCGCACCTGCCACCCCTGACGCTGAACCTGCTCAAGAACGCGCTGGTGCTGTGCGTACTGGCGCCGGTTGCTTTGCTGCTGCATGCCGGTGCGTGGCCGGTCCTGCCCGGGCAGGACCTCCTGATCGTGCTGGCCAGCGGCGTGATCGGCATCGCGCTGGCGGACACGTTGTATTTCCGCGCGCTCAACGAGCTCGGTGCCGGCCGCATGGGCGTCATCGGCAATCTCTACAGTCCGCTGGTGCTGTTGTTGGGGTTCGTCTTCCTCGACGAACGCCTGGGCGGCGTGCAGTGGGTGGGGTTCGCGCTGGTGGCCGGCGGCGTGCTGCTGGTCAGCCGCCCCTCGCGTGGGTGCCCTGCCGATCCCGGGCACACCGTGCACGGCATCGCGCTCGGCGTGCTGGCGATCGCGCTGATGGCGGTCGCCATCGTGATGGTGAAACGCACGCTGGAATCGCAGCCGCTGTTGTGGGTCACCCTGCTGCGTCTGTCCGGCGCGCTGGCCGGCCTGCTCCTGCTCGCCTTGCTGCCCTCCATGCGCCGACGCATGCGCTTCGTCCCCGCCGATGTTCCCTGGCACCGGCTGGTGCTGGCCGCTCTGATCGGCCAGGGACYGTCGATGGTGCTGTGGCTGGGGGGCTACAAGTTCACGTCGGCCTCGGTCGCGGCGATCCTAAACGAGTCCGCATCGGTCTTCCTGGTGGTGCTGGCGGCGCTGTGGTTGCGTGAACCGTTGGGCCGTCGCGGCGTTGTCGGCGTGGCACTCACGTTCACTGGGATAGCCTGTATGCTCCTTGGCCGAGCGACGCCATGACCCCCACCCTTGCCCGCCCGCAGTACGAAGCCGATCCCGGTGACCCCCAGCGCGTGAAGCTGGCGGGCGACTGGACGCTCGCCAGTGCGCTGACGGTGGCGGAACAGCTGAAGACGTTGCCCGACGCCGTCAACCGGCTCGACGCGACCACCATCAACCGCATCGATTCGGCTGGCGTGCTGCAACTGCTCCGCTTCGCCAAGCGCCGCGGCATGGAACCGTCGGACATCGAGTTCCGCCAGGACCACCAGGCCTTGGTCAGCACCATCGAGGACGTTGCCGACGACCGACCGCCGCGCAAGCGCGACTACGGCTTCCTGGCTGCGCTCTCGCGCCTTGGCTACCGGGTGCACCAGAACAAGCAGGACATCGTCGCCCTGCTCAGCTTCACCGGCGAGAACCTGGTCAAGCTGGTCCGCATGGTCAAGGAGCCGCGCCGCTTCCGCGCCACCGCCACCGTGGCGCACATGGAAGCCGTCGGGCTGGACGCGGTGCCGCTGGTGATCCTGCTGTCGTACATGGTGGGCGCGGTGATCGCCTTCCTCGGCTCCACCGTGCTGCGCGATTTCGGCGCGGAAATCTACGTGGTGGAACTGGTCAGCATCGCGTTCCTGCGCGAGTTCGCCGTGCTGATGACGGCGATCGTCCTGGCCGGTCGCACCGCCTCCGCATTCACCGCGCAGATCGGCGCGATGAAGAGCCGCGAGGAGATCGATGCGATCCGCACGCTGGGCCTGGACCCGGTCGACCTGCTGGTGATCCCGCGGCTGATCGCGCTGCTGGTGATGCTGCCGCTGCTGACCTTCATCTCGATGATGGCGGGCCTGGCCGGCGGCGTCACCGTCGGCGCCTTCGACCTCGGCATTCCGCCGCAGATGTACATCGCGCGCATGCACGACACCATCGAGGTGAAGCATTTCCTCGTCGGCCTGTCGAAGGCACCGATATTCGCGCTGGTGATCGGCCTGATCGGCTGCCTGGAAGGCCTGCGCGTGGAAGGCACGGCGCAGTCGGTGGGCGAGCGGACGACCTCCAGCGTGGTGCAGACGATCTCGCTGGTCATCATGATCGACGCGCTGGCTGCGCTGTGGTTCATGCACATGGACTGGTGACGGCGCATGACCGACGAATCCCCCATCATCCAGGTGCGCGGACTGGCCAACCGCTTCGGCGCACAGACCGTGCACGAGGGCCTGGACCTGGACGTGCGTCGCGGCGAGATCCTCGGCGTGGTCGGCGGGTCCGGCACCGGCAAGTCGGTGCTGATGCGTTCGATCCTGGGCCTTCGCCAACCCGACGAAGGGCAGATCACCGTGCTCGGGGAAGATGCGCGCTCGGAAGATCCCGCCGCGCGCCAGCACATCGAGCGCAACACCGGCGTGCTGTTCCAGGATGGCGCCCTCTTCTCGTCGCTGACCGTCGGCGAGAACGTGCAGGTGCCGCTGAAGGAGCATCACCCGGAACTCCCGGACAGCTGGCGCTACGAGCTGGCGCTGCTGAAGGTGAAGCTGGCCGGCCTGCCGGCCGATGCGCTGAACAAGCTGCCTTCGCAGCTGTCCGGCGGCATGCGCAAGCGCGCCGGCCTGGCGCGGGCACTCGCGCTGGATCCGCCGCTGCTGTTCCTCGACGAGCCTACCGCGGGCCTGGACCCCATCGGTGCGGCCGCGTTCGACCGTTTGATCAAGACACTGCAGGAAGCGCTCGGCCTGACCGTCTTCCTGATCACGCACGACCTCGACACGCTGTACGCGATCTGCGACCGCGTGGCGGTGCTCGCGGACCACAAGGTCATCACCGTGGCACCGTTGCCCGAGGTGGAGCGCTTCGATCACCCCTGGGTACAGGAATACTTCCACGGCCCCCGCGCACGCGCAGCGCGCGGCGGGCAGCAGGCCTCCGGGCCCCTTCAATCGCAAACGGCGGTCTGATCCATGGAAACACGCGCCAACTACGTCCTCATCGGTGCCTTCACCCTCATCATCGCCGCCGCGCTGCTGCTGTTCGGCCTGTGGGCGGCGAAGTACTCCTCCGAGCGCACCTGGCAGGAATACCAGGTGGTGTTCCGCGAAGCGGTCACCGGCCTGACCGTCGGCAGCCCGGTGCAGTACAACGGCATTGCGGTCGGCTCCATCACCAAACTCTCGTTGGCGCCGAACGATCCGCGCCAGGTGATCGCCCGCATCCGGGTGGAGTCGTATACCCCGGTGAAGACCGATACCCGCGCGAAGCTGGCCATCACCAGTCTCACCGGCCCGACCATCATCCAGCTCAGCGGCGGCACACCGCAGGCGCCGTCGCTGACCAGCGTGGACACGCGCGAAGCGCCGGTCATCCAGACCGCGCCGTCCGCACTGCAGAACATCACCGATACTGCCAACCGCATCGTCGAGCGGCTGGACCAGGCCCTCAGCGACAAGAACGTCGCCAGCATCACCACCACGCTGGCGAACCTGGAAGCGATGAGCACGTCGCTGGCCAGCCGCGAGGATGGCATCGAGGCCCTGATCGTCAGTGCGCGTGATGCCGCGCAGAACCTGGACAAGACGCTCACCACCACCAACGGTGCCATCGAGCGGCTGGACAAGAACCTGGTGCAGGAGCTGCCCGGCATCCTAGACAAGCTGGAAACCACGCTGGGCAAGCTGGATTCCGCCGCTGGCAATGCGGACGCGATCCTCGGCGAGAACCGAGCCGCCATCAACAGCTTCGCCAGCGATGGCCTCGGCCAGCTCGGCCCCACGCTGACCGAATTGCGTGGCCTCGTACGCGATCTGCGCCGCGTCAGCGACCGTCTCGAAGGCAATCCCGCGCGCTACCTGCTCGGCCGCGACGCACCCAAGGAGTTCGACCCGAAATGAAGCCGATGCGCCTTCTGTTCGCCCTTCCTGTCTCCCTCGCCCTCGCGGGCTGCTCGATCCTGGGCAGCGAGCAGCGCGACCCGGTCACGATCTACGCGCCCGATGTCAGGGTCGCGCCCGAGCCGGGCTGGCCGCAGGTCGCCTGGACCCTCATCGTGGCCAAGCCCACCGCCGCGCGCGTGATCGACAGCCCGCGCATCAGCGTGCGGCCGACGCCCGGCGAGCTGCAGGTGTATCGCGGCGTCTCGTGGGCCCTGCCCGCGACCGACATGCTGCAGGACGCCGTGCAGCGCACGCTGGAGGATTCCGGGAAGATTCCCGCCGTGGCCAGCGCCGACGCCGGCATCCTCGGCGACTACAAGCTGGTCATGGACCTGCGCCGTTTCGAGGCCGACTACGCGGGTGGCGCGGTACCCGCCGCCGTGGTCGAGGTGAACGCGAAGCTGGTCAACAACCGCGACCAGCGCGTGGTCGCGTCGCGCACGTTCCTGCAGCAGAAGCCGGCCGCCAGCACCGATGTCCCGCAGGTCGCGGACGCCTTCGAACAGGCATTGGAAGCGGCCACTGGCGACATCGCCGGCTGGATCCTGGTGTCGGGCAACAGCGACCCCAAAGCGAACCGCTAGCTGCCCCCCCCCCGGAACCTCAGCGCCGACGCGCGGGATCGATCAGGCGGAACGTCAGGTTGATGCGCGGCGCCACCGGCTTCGCCGTGCGTGGCAGCGCATGCCGATAGTGCCTTTGCGTCTCGCCCGCCATCACCAAGAGGCTGCCATGCGGCAGTTCGAACGCCGCCCTCTGCGCGGGATCCTGCCTGTGCTTGAGCAGGAACCGGCGCACGCCGCCGAGGCTGATCGACGCGATGACCGGCGCCGGGCCCAGCTCCGGCTCGTCATCGCTATGCCATCCCATCGCGTCGCGGCCGTCGCGGTAGAGATTGGCGAGCACGCTGTTGAACGGCACGCCCAGTGCGTCCTGCAGTCGCGCCCGCAGTCCCGACAGCGCCGGGGTCCACGGATGCGGCAGGAAATCCGTGCCGGAATAGCGGTACACGGCATCCGCATCGCCGATCCATGCGCTCAACCTCGGCGAATCGACGCTGCGGCCGAACAGGCGGATGCGATGCACGCTCCACGGCAGCGACGTCCGCAAATCGGCGAAGAGCGTGTCGGCTTCCATGGCCGGCAGCCAGTCGGCATGACAGGCCAGCGATGCGCCCGGCAGCGCCTCATGGCGTCCATCCGGCGAGAGCGGAAGGGGTATGGTCATGCCGTGATGCTCGCGGATTTGCCCCGCTCCGCGCAAACGCCGAAAATGCGGGAAGCCTAACGCCACGCTGGAGCCGAACCCGATGTCCGATGTCGAACGCGATGTGATGGAGTACGACGTCGTCACCGTCGGCGCAGGACCGTCGGGGCTTGCCTTTGCCATCCGGCTCAAGCAACTGGATCCTGATATCTCCGTCTGCGTCATCGAGAAGGCCAGCACCATTGGCGCACATATCCTGTCCGGCGCCGTCATCGAACCCGAGCCGCTCGACGCGTTGCTCCCCGGCTGGCGCGACAACCCGCCGCCGGTCTGCGTGCCGGCCAAGGACGACGAGTTCTGGTACTTCAGCAAGGACGGCGGCCGCAAGTTCCCGGTGGTACCGCCGGGCATGCGCAACCATGGCAACTTCATCGTCTCGCTGGGCGCGATGTGCGCCTGGCTGGCCCCCCAGGCCGAAGCGCTGGGCGTGGAAATCTACCCGGGTTTCGCTGCGTCCGAAACGCTGCACGATGACGACGGCAAAGTCGTGGGCGTGCGCATCGGCGACATGGGCATCGCGAAAGACGGCAGCCACAAACCAGGATACACGCCCGGCATCGACATCCGAGCCAAGGTCACCGTGCTGGCCGAAGGCGCGCGCGGCCACCTGACCAAGCGGCTGGTGAAGCGCTTCGCGCTGGACAAGGACAGCGATCCGCAGGCGTATTCGATCGGCATCAAGGAACTGTGGCAGGTGCCGGAGGGCCGCGTCACGCCCGGCAAGATCGTGCACACACTGGGCTGGCCGGCCAGCAACGACATCTACGGTGGCAGCTTCCTCTACCATCTTGAGAACAACCAGATCGCGCTCGGCTACGTCAGCGGCCTGGACTACAAGGACCCCGAGTACAAGCCCTGGGAGGCCTTCCAGCAGTGGAAGAACCACCCCCTGATCAAGCCGCTGCTCGAAGGCGGGAGCATACTGTCCGCCGGCGCGCGCGCTATCGTCACCGGTGGCTGGCAGTCGCTGCCGAAAGTCGAGATGCCGGGGGCACTGCTGATCGGCGACACCGCCGGCCTGCTCAACGTGCCGAAGATCAAGGGCACGCACCAGGCGATCCGCAGCGGCATGCTGGCGGCCGAGCACTTGGTGGCATCGCAGCTGGCACCCGAAGGGTTTGACGCGAAGCTGCGCGCCTCGGACGCGATGGCCGAGCTGAAGTCCGTCCGCAACATCAAGCCCGGCTTCAAGAAGGGCCTGTGGTTCGGCATGGCCAACGCCGCGTGGGAAACCCTCACCGGCGGCCTGTCGCCGTGGACGCTCAGGGTGAAGCCCGACTGGTCCTCGCTCGACAAGGTCGGCGAGCACGAGGAGACCAAACGCGACTACGTGGACCGCACGCTGGCACCGCGTGATCGCCTGCAGGGCGTTTACTACGCGGCCACCGAGCATGACGAAGACCAGCCCGTGCACCTGCGCGTGCACGACACCTCCGTGTGCGTCACCCGCTGCGCCGCCGAATACGACAACCCCTGTACCCGCTTCTGCCCGGCAGGCGTTTACGAAATCGTCGACGACGGCGACGGCAAGCGGCTGCAGATCAACGCCGCCAACTGCGTGCACTGCAAGACCTGCGACATCAAGGACCCCTACCAGATCATCGACTGGGTGACGCCGGAAGGCGGCGCGGGGCCGAATTACCAGAACCTCTAGGACGCCTGTGGCGACTCCACTGTCACGCCGCCTTCGCACCGGTCTTTTCTACGCGCTGCGAACCGCATTCCGGCTGACGCCGATGCCGCAAGGCACGCGCGACAGACTGCGCGAGCGCTTTCTTGACACGAAGGGCCATTGGGTGCCGGAAGGCCCCAAGGGCAAGGCGCCGTCCGGCGAGCTGCCGCGCCGGCCGTACGTACGCTCCGATGAGCGCGCGATCGGCTACGTGCCCTATGAGAAAGGCGAGCTGCCGGACCCGCTGCCCGCCACGCTCGTCGCGTTCTACCTGCCGCAATTCCACACCATTCCCGAGAATGACGAGTGGTGGGGCAAAGGCTTCACCGAATGGCGCAACGTCACTCGTGCCCTGCCCCAGTTCGAAGGCCATTACCAACCCAAGCTGCCCGGCGACCTCGGCTTCTACGACCTGCGCAACGTCGAGGTCATGCATGAACAAGCGCGCCTCGCCCGCGAGTACGGCATCAGCGCGTTCTGCTTCTACTTCTACTGGTTCGGCGGCAAGACCCTGCTCGAAACCCCGCTACGCAACTGGCTAAACGACAAGACCATCGACCTGAAGTTCTGCCTGTGCTGGGCAAACGAGAAGTGGACCCGCACTTGGGATGGCCGTGGCGACGAGATCCTGATCGATCAGAAGCACTCGCCGGAAGATGATATTGCGTTCATCGAGCACGTGGCGGAGTACATGAGGGACCCGCGGTATTTGCGGGTGGATGGGAAGCCTATGTTGCTGATCTATCGCCCTGCTTTGTTGCCTGAGCCGAGCGTTACAACATCGCGATGGCGTGAATGGTGTACCAAGGCTGGGATTGGCGATCTCCACTTGGTATATGTGCAATCATTCGACCGATCCCCTCCCGGCGACTTGGGATTCGATGCCGCTACGCAATTTCCGCCAAACTTTTTCAATGCCCCCGAACTTTCCGCTCAACAGCAATTGATCAATCCGCACTATCAAGGAAGCGTACTCGACTGGCGAGGCCTGAAGAGCGCAGCCAGCGAAGTCAGTTCGCCCAATGTTTACAGAGGCGTGTCAACCGGATGGGATAACGAAGCGCGCAGACCGGGTCGCGGCCGCACCTTTTTACACTCCACACCCGAGGCCTATAGGGCATGGCTGGAGTCCAGCATTCGATCTCAAACCGTCAACGGACATGAATCACCCATCACTTTCATCAACGCTTGGAATGAATGGGCAGAAGGCGCTTTCCTTGAGCCATCCGCACGTCACGGCTATGCGCTACTTTCCGCCACGCGTAATGCGTTGCTGAGCGTCACCCGTGATGAGCGCGACTGGGTTCACGCGGTTATCCACGCCTGGTATGTGGATGTGCTTGAAGAGATGCTTCCGCATCTTCAAATCGTTGCAGCCCACATGAACATAACATTCACCACGACGATAGATAACGCGCAAGCAGTTCGGCGGCTTACAAGCTCACTGCCATGCGCGGTTAGGGTTGAAATCTTTGAGAATCGTGGGCGAGACATACTTTCTTTCTTGATAGTAGCCAGCCGACTGAAGCATCAAGGCGTACAGTGGGTACTCAAGCTGCATACGAAAAAGTCGCCGCATTTGGCAGACGGTTCAAGATGGTGCAAAGAGCTCATATCTGGCTTGTTGCCGCAGGATCTTGGAGAGCTTCTTGAGAAATTGAAATACGACAAAAGCGCGGGACTCATTGCGCCCTCGGGGCATTTATTACCCGTATCGAGTTACGTTGGCGCCAACGGCCGGTGGCTGGAGCGCCTTGACAAGATTATTTGCAGCGTCGACAGGAACCGAAGTCACCTTTTCCCCGCCGGATCAATGTATTGGTGCCGACTCAAAGCAATCGACGGCATTCTGGAGGCGGACATTTTTGCAAGTGATTTTGAGCCAGAGCTGAGCCAGATAGATGGCACCCTAGCTCACGCGCTGGAGCGGATTATAGGATTGCATGTGGCGTCGGCTGGATTCGAGGTTGCGTCAGTTGCACGCTTCAGGGGTGAAAATGAAGCCGAGATATCTTCAGCTTATCGCTACGCAGCCAAGGACCTTCCATAGCTAGATCTCACAAGCAACCGCGTTCGCGCAGAAATGAAAAGGACCCGTAGCCAAAGACGCCGGGTCCTTTTTTATGTCCGATTCGCGGGCTACGAACCCGGCACCAACTCGAACTCTGATTCAAAGCCGATACCTACCGCGCCGATCGCCGTTGACGCGTGCAGCAGGAACGTCTGGTAGGAGGCCTGACCTGAAAGAACGTGAATATCGGTTCGGCCAGAGCTGCTCCCCTTGTCAATTGCGTAGATATCCGGAATGCCATCACGGTCGTAATCACCAATCTTGAAATCCCAGCGATTGTCTGTGCCTGTTGATCCCAAGGCAGTAGCGATGTT
>NZ_JBGFFG010000099.1:0-9231 GCF_056175765.1 Pseudoxanthomonas sp. LjRoot204_2
CGGTCGAGCAGCGCCAGCTTGTCGGCATTGCCGGCCTGGCCCCGGCGCAGTTCGGCGACTTCCGCATCGAACTGGTCGAAGCTGTATTCGGACAGGCCGCTGTCCATCGCCAGGCGCCGGCGACGGTAGTCGTCCCAGCGCTGGCGATCGTCGGCGCCGAGGGTCTCCGGCCAATTGCGCGCCCGGTAGCGGAACAGCAGTTCCGGCAGCCGCGCATCGCGGAAGCCGAAATCGCGTTGGCCCAGCAGCGCGGGCGGGGTGGTGCGCACATCGGTGAAGCGGCGCTTGTCGGCGTCGGCGAGGAATCCGTCGTACAACGAGCCGTCGACGTCGCCGGCTTCGTAGGTGCGTTCCCCGGCAAACACCCGGCGCACGGTCTCCGCCAGTACGGGGCCGGCGTCGCGCAGGATCGCGGCGTGGCGCTCGCAGCGCGCGGGGTCGATGCCCAGCCGGTCCATGTCCGCCGGCCGCAGGTGCGACCACGCGACCAGCGCCGGCGCGCGGTTCAGGTGGACTTCCTTCAGCGGGATCCGCTGCTCGCCTTCCGGAAGGTCGACGGCCGGCGTGTACAGCCGGTCCGCGATGTCGTCCGGCGACATCGTGAGCAGCGGCGTCGGGTCGCTGTCGAGGTCGAACACCACCATGCGGCTGTCGATGCGCGGGTGCCGGGCCAGCGGCAGCACCGGTGCGGCGCACAGCCGGTGCGCGGGATAGCGTTGCGATACATGCAGCACCGGCAACATGGCGGTCGTGTCCAGCAGGCGCGCGGCGAAGCGCTTGTCGCGCAGTTGCAGGGCGTAGTCCCACAGCCGCGGCTGCGCCTGCCGCATCAGGCGCGCCAGCCCGATGGTGGCGAAGACGTCCGACAGCGCCTCGTGCGCATCGCCGTCGCGCACGCGGTTGGCCAGCGCCAGATGCTCCAGTCTGAAAGACGTCGCGCCATCGTCGCGCTTCGGCCAGACGATGCCGTCCGGGCGCAGCGCATGCATCAGCCGCATCACGTCCAGCAGGTCCCAGCGCGAGTTGCCGCCGCGCCATTCGCGTTCGTAGGGCTCGTGGAAGTTGCGGAACAGGCCGTGCCGGACGAACTCGTCGTCGAAGCGCAGGCTGTTGTAGCCCAGCGTGCAGGTCTCGGGACGTCCCATCTCGTCGGCGATGCGGGCAAACGCCTCGGCCTCGTTGACGCCCTCGCGCAGCGCCTGCTGCGGCGTGATGCCGGTGATGAGCGTGGCGATGGGCGAGGGCAGCAGGTCATCCGCCGGCTTCACGAAAAAACTGACCGGCTCGTCGACCACCTCGAGCGCGGGCGTGGTGYGCACGGCGGCGAACTGCGCCAGACGGCTACGGCGAGGATCGGCGCCGAAGGTTTCCAGGTCGTAGAAGAGGAAACTCGCGCTCACGCCACCGCATCCTCCAGGATCGGCAGCAGCGCATGCACATCGGCATCGATCGCCGCCCAGTCGATGCCCTCGAGCGACGTGCGCCCGGCGGTATGGCGTACCAGCAGGTCGCGCTGCACGTGGCTGCGGTGCTGGGCCACGGCATACGGGATGCGCATGAAGCTGACCATCGCGTAGTGGGGCACGAAGCGCTGTGGATGGCGTTGCTGCAGCGCCAGTTCCAGCTCGCGCTGCAGCAGGAAGCCGCTATCGTCGACCTTGTCGCGCATTTCCACGTAGTTTTCCAGCGCCATTTCCTGGATGGCGAGCGCGTTCGGCTTGCGCTCGGCCTCGAACGCGGCGAACGCCTGCGCCAGGTCGGAGGACGCCTGCAGATGGTGCGCCAGCGAGACGCAGTCCTCGAAAGCGCAGTTCATCCCCTGGCCGTGGAACGGGACCATCGCGTGCGCCGCGTCGCCCAGCAGCACGGCCCGGTCGCCGAGATGCCAGCGGTCCAGGTAGAGCGTGGCAAGCAGCCCGGTGGGATTGGCGTCCCAGTCCCGTTCCAGCTCGGGAATCAGCGGCACCGCATCGGCGAAGTCGCGCAGGAACAGCGCCTTGGCCTCGCGTCCGTTGCGCACACTGGCAAAGCTCGGGTCGCCCTGGTTGGGCAGGAACAGGGTCACGGTGAAGGTGCGTTCGTCGTTCGGCAACGCGATGCACATGTAGTGTCCGCGCGGCCAGATGTGCAGCGCATTCGGTTCCATCATGAAGGCGCCGTCGGCCGAGGGCGGGATCTCCAGTTCCTTGTACGAATGGTCCAGGAATTCCGTGTGTTCGCCGAGTTCTTCCCGTTGCTGCATCGCGCCGCGCAGGGAAGAGCCGGCACCGTCGGTCCCGACCAGTGCGGTGAATCCGACGGGATGGAGGCCCCCTTGTCCGTCGGCGAAGCGGGYGATGCGGGCATCGAAGTCGACGGCGTCCAGTCGGCGGTCGAAATGGATCTTCGCGCCGGCTTCTTCGGCGAGGTCCAGCAGCGTGATGTTCAGGTCGCCGCGATGGATCGACCAGATGACCTCGGCGTCGTCGCGGCCGTAGCGTTGCAGCTGCAGCCGCCCATCGAGCGCGTGCACCATGCGGCCGCGCATCATCACGGCCTGCCGCATCACCGCATCGTCGGCATCGGCCATGCGCAGCGCATGGCGGCCGCGCTCGGTGAGCGCGAGGTTGATGGATCGGCCTCCCGCGTAGCCCTGCACGCGGGGGTCGCCGCGCTTTTCGAACACGTCCACCCGCCAGCCGGCGCGGGCCATCAGCGTGGCCAGCAGCGCACCGGCAAGACCGGCGCCGATGAGGGTGATGTGTCGAGGCGTCTCAGTGCCCAAGCGCGCGTCTCCCGATCAGAATCCCCGCCACGTCTCGACTTCCTCGACGAAGCGGTGGACATCCATGTAGCGGTTGTAGAGCGGGGCGGGCGAGATGCGGATCACGTCCGGTTCGCGCCAGTCGCCGACCGTGCCGACGGAGAGCAGGTATTCGAACAGTTCCCGCCCGCGCTCCCGGCCCCCGATCACCCGCAACGACAGTTGCGCGCCGCGCTGGGTCGTGTCGCTGGGCGTGATGATCTGCAGGACATCCGGGAGTCGTGCCTGGATCAGCGCTTCCAGCAGGCCGGTGATCTTCAGCGACTTGCTGCGGATCGCCTCCATGCCGCCGGCTTTCTCGAACAGTTCGAGCGACGCGCGCAGCGGCGCCAGGCCCAGGATCGGCGGATTGCTGAGCTGCCAGCCCTCGGCACCCGGCGTCGGCACGAACTCCGGCGCCATGCGGAAGCGGGTTTCCTTCTCGTGGCCCCACCAGCCCGCGAAGCGCGGACGGTCGGTGTGGGCGTGGCGCGCATGCACGAAGCAGCCCGCCACCGCACCCGGACCCGAGTTTAGGTACTTGTAGTGGCACCAGACCGCGAAATCGACCTCGCTGTCGTGCAGGCGCAACGGTATGTTGCCGACGGCGTGGGCCAGGTCGAAGCCGACCACCGCCCCCTGCGCATGCCCGAGGCGCGCGATCTCCGACAGGTCGAACGCCTGGCCGGTGCGGTACTGGATGCCGGGCCACAGCACCAGCGCCAGGCGCGGGCCATGCTCGGCGATGGCACGTTCGATCGCCGCCATCGACAGCGTGCCGTCGGGCTGGTCCGGCGCCACTTCGATCAGGTCGGTGGCGGGATCGAACCCATGGAAGCGCACCTGCGATTCCATCGCATGCCGGTCGGAGGGGAAGGCACCGGCTTCCATCAGGATCGCCGGCCGCTCTGCCGTGGGCCGGTAGAAGCTGACCATCATCAGATGCAGGTTGGTGGTCAGCGTGTTCATCGCCACCACCTCGGCCGGCTCGGCGCCGACCACCCGCGCCAGCGGCTCACGCACCAGCTCGTGGTACGTCATCCATTGCGCGTTGCCGGTGAAGTGGCCTTCGACGGCCTCGTTCGCCCACTTGTCCAGCACTTCGTTGAGATAGGTGCGTGCCCCCTTCGGCTGCAGGCCGAGCGAGTTGCCGCAGAAGTAGACCTGGTCGTTGTGCTTGTGGCGCGGGATCAGGAACTCGTTGCGGAGCGGACGCAGCGGGTCGGCGGCGTCGAGGGCGATGATGTGGGTGCGGGACAGCGGGTCGGTCATCGGGCTGGAGATGGTCGGTAGGTTGTGGGAGCGACATGAGTCGCGACCGTGGAGTGTCGGTGGAGATGACGCTGGATGGGCTGGTTTCCCACGAAAATACCGAGGGTCCTCGCAAGATCATGCCGTGCGGTCGCGACTGACGCCGCTCCTGCAGCGAGCACCCTCACAGGAACCTCGATGCCGACAGCCCCAGCCATTCCAGCGCGGTTCCGTGGTACAGGCGCGCCTGTTGCACCTCGTCCAGGCCCAGCGCGGCGATGCCGGCGCCCGGCTCCTGTTCGCCGAGCGGGAACGGGTAGTCGGTGCCGAGCATCACCCGCTCGTGGCCGACGGTGTCCAGCAGGTAACGCAGTGCGCGCGGATCGGCGACCCAGGAGTCGAAATAGACGCGGCCCAGGTAGTCGCGCGGGTTGCGCGGGTTATCGGTGGCGACGAGGTCCGGCCGCATGTTGAAGCCGTGTTCGATGCGGCCGATCGTGTAGGGAAAGCTGCCGCCTCCGTGCGCGAAGCACACCTTCAGCTGCGGCAGGCGCTCCAGCACGCCGCCGAAGATCAGGCTGCACGCGGCGCGCGACTGTTCCGCCGGCATGCCGACCAGCCAGGGCAGCCAGTACTTCTGCATCGAGGCCGCGCCCATCATGTCCCACGGGTGCACGAGGATCGCAGCCCCCAGTTCGCTGGCGGCCTGGAAGAAGTCGAACAGCTCCGGTGCGTCCAGGTTCCAGTCGTTGACGTGACTGCCGATCTGCACGCCCTGCAGGCCCAGCTGGTCCATGCAGCGCTCCAGTTCCTGCATCGCCAGGCGCGGCGACTGCAGCGGCACCGTCCCGATGCCGGCGTAGTGGCGCGGGTAGTCGCGGCAGGCCGCGGCGGTATGGTCGTTGAGCGCCTGGTGCAGTTCCAGTGCGTGATGCGGCTTGGCCCAGTAGCTGAACATCACCGGCACCGTGCTGATCACCTGTACCTGCACGCCGAACTGGGCATAGTCGGCGATGCGTTCTTCCGGGTCCCACGTCTTGGGCCAGATTTCGCGGAAGAACTTGCCGTCCTTGTAGATGCGGTGGCGCCCGTCGTCGCCATGGTGGATCACCGGAAAGCGCAGATCGCCGTACTTGGCCGCGAGGTCCGGCCAGTCGCGGGGCAGGAAGTGCGCATGGGTATCGATCTTCAGCATCGCAGGATTGTAGGGGTTGCCCGAAACGGATTCGCGCTGCAGTGCCGCGATGGGGAAAACGCAACCACCGCGTGCACCGTCATCGTTCCAGCGCGTCGGAGACGCGCTCGCAGGCCGCGACCAGGTCGTTGACCAGGCGCTGGTCCACTTCGACATGCCCCTCGTACTCGGCGAGGTTACGCAGGTCGTGCGCCTTGGCCAGCACGCGCCAGACATCGGGCCCGAGTCCTAGCGTATGCGGCAGCACCTGGAAGACGATGTAGCGGTGGCGCGCACGGAACCCCGCACGCCGCAGCGCCGCAAGGCTCAGCGCATGGGCCGCGTTGTACGCCAGGTCGAAGCGGCTCTCCAGCGACAGTGCGTCGTTGTGGGCATCGGCGAGCCGCGCCAGTCCCGAGCGAAGCAGGCCGGCAGTCTCTTTCCTGTCGGGTGGCTCAGGGCTGAGCGGTCCGCTGTGCGTGGCCAGTTTCTCAAGCGGCGAGGTCATCTTCGCCCCCGATCAGCCATTGCCTCGGCTGCTGCAGCACGCGGGTGACGAAGCTGTTGCCGGCCTGGCGGCGACGCTCCAGCTCGTCGCGGGTGTAGACGGTCGGATTGACCTGCCGGCCCAGCCGTTCGGCCACCGGATGCAGGGCCAGCATCACCTCGGCGTAGTCGAGATCGTCGGCGACCAGCATCAGGTCGATGTCGCTGCGACTGGTGTCGCTGCCCTTGGCGATGGAGCCGTACAGGAAGGCGGCATGGATGCGGTCGGCCAGCGGCGCGAGTGCCTCGCGCAGCGGCTCGGCCAAGCCGAAGGTCTTGCGGACGATCGACACCAGCTCGTCGTGTATCGGGGCGTCCGGATCGGCCCGGTAGCGCTTCTGGTTGCCGACGTGCTCCACGGTCAGCAGGCCGCTGCCCGCCAGGCGCGCCAGTTCGCGCTGGACGGCGCCGCTGCCGGCACCGGTCGCCTGGATCAGCTCGTTGRCCGCGTAGCTGCGTCCCGACCCGCCAAACAGGCATGCCAGCACACGTTGCTGCGTGGTGGTGAACAAGGCCCCCGACAGGCTGGCGGTGGCATAGCGCGCGGCCGCTTCGCTGACCCTGCCGGATCGGGGGGTGTCGTTCATGCCCATATCGGGCACGATAATGCCCAGATTGGGCAAGTGCAAGCTCAGGTGATGTCGGCCCGCGAGTCCGCCTGCATCTCGTAGCGGCTCGGGCGCGGGTTCAGGTGGCCGCAGGCCTTGCAGGTACGCAGGTCATCGTTGCGGTAGAAGGCTTCGAACACGCGGAAGAAGTCCTGCTCGATGTCGTTGAGGTGGAAGTACTCCTCGTAGACCTTTTCGTTGCACCGCTCGCAGAACCACAGCAGGCCGTCGTCCTCGTGCGGCAGGCGCCTGCGTTCGATCACAAGCCCGACCGAGCCCGGCATGCGCTGCGGGGAGTGCGGCACGCGGGGCGGCAGCAGGAATATCTCGCCGGCGCGGATCGGGATGTCGCGCACGGCGCCCTCTTCCTGGATCCGCAGCACCATCTCGCCTTCCAGCTGGTAGAACCATTCCGGGCCTTCGTCCCAGTGGTAGTCGGTGCGCGCATTCGGTCCGCCCACCACCATGACGATGAAGTCACCGTCGTAGATCACCTTGTTGCCGACCGGGGGCTTGAGCAGGTGGCGGTGCTCGTCGATCCAGGCCTGGAAGTTCAGCGGGTTCGGCAGCATGTCAGCGGCGCTCCGGCACGTGCGCGACGCATTTCAGTTCGATGGCGATCGGGGTGGGAAGCGAACCGATGCCCAGCGTGGTCCGGCAAGGTGCCRTGGCCGGGTCGGGGAAATACTCCGCCCACACCGAGTTGTATCCCTTGAAATCATGGACCAGGTCGGTGAGGTACACGGTCACGTCCACCAAATCGTCCCAGCGTGCGCCGCTGGCCTGCAGTACCGCACGGACATTGGCAAAGACAGCCCGGCACTGCGCATCGATGTCGTAGCTCACCAAGCGCCCGTCCGCGTCGTGCACGTTGCCGACGATGGCGTTGGTCGCCGGATCGCGCGGACCGATGCCGGACAGGAACAGCAGGTCGCCCACGCGCCGCGCATGCGGATAGTGCCCGACGGGCTTCGGCGCGCCGGCGGCCTGCACCACGTCACTCATCGTGCTTGCCCTTGGGCGGCACGCCGGCGAGGGCGCGCTGGTAGGCGGGTTGCAGGTCGTCCGGGGCTGAGACGTCCATGCCGAGTTCGCGCACGCGGCCGTCGAACAGGCTGTAGACCCAGCCATGGATCGCCAGCGGCTGCCCGCGTGCCCAGGCGTCCTGCACCACGGTGGTCTGGCAGACGTTGAAGACCTGCTCGATGACGTTCAGTTCGCACAGGCGGGCATGGCGCAGGGACTCGGTGTCGACCTGCTCCAGCAGGTCGGCGTGCTTCATCGCCACGTCCGCCACGTGCCGCAGCCAGTTGTCGGCCAAGCCGACGCGCAGCCCGGTCATCGCCGCGTGCACGCCGCCGCACCCGTAGTGGCCGACCAGCAGGATGTGCTCGACCTTCAGGATGTCGACGGCGAACTGGACCACCGACAGTGCGTTGAGATCGCCGTGCGACATGACGTTGGCGATGTTGCGGTGGACGAATACCTCGCCGGGATCCAGGCCCAGGATCTGGTTCGCCGGCACGCGCGAATCGGAGCAGCCGATCCACAGGTAGCGCGGCGACTGTTGTTGCGACAGCCGCTTGAAGAAGCCGGGATCCTCCCGCTTGATGCGGTCGGCCCAGTCGCGATTGTTCTGCAGCAGTTTTTCGAGTTTGGAAAGGTCGGACATTCGGTTCGATGATCCTCAGCGTAGTGCCACGCAGACATTCTTGGGTTCGGTGAAGAAACGCATGGCCTCCACGCCGCCTTCGCGGCCCAGGCCGGACGCGCCGGTGCCGCCGAACGGCGTGCGCAGGTCGCGTGTCATCCAGGTGTTGATCCAGACGATGCCGGCGCGCAGCTGCGCGGCCAGGCGGTGGGCGCGGTCCAGGTCGCGCGTCCATACAGTCGCGGCCAGGCCGTAGTCGCCGGCGTTGGCGAGCGCCAGCGCGTGCGACTCGTTCTCGAAGGGCAGCAGGGTGACGACCGGACCGAAGATCTCTTCGCGGTTGGTGGTGGCCTCAGGCCCCAGCCCGTCGATCACTGTTGGTGCGATATACCAGCCCGGCCTGTCCAGTGCATGGCCGCCGGCGAGAACGCGGCCACCCTCGAGGCGGGCCCGCTGGATGCAGGCCAGGACCTTGTCGAACTGCACCTGCGAGGCCATCGCCCCCAGGCGCGTCGCCGGATCGTCCAGCGGTCCGGCGTGCAGGTCCCGCACGCGCTCGAGCAGCGCGTCGCGGAACTCGTCGTGGATCGCCTGTTGAACCAGCAAGCGCGAGCCGCACAGGCAGATCTGGCCGGCATTCTGGAATGCAGAGCGGAGCAGGGTATCCAGGTGCGCACGCCAGTCGCTGTTGGCGAACACCAGCGTCGCGTTCTTGCCCCCCAACTCCAGCGACACTTTCTTCAGCTGCGGCCCCGCCAGCCCGGCGATGCGCCGGCCCACCGCGGTGCTGCCGGTGAACGAGACGGCCTTGATGGCCGGATGCAGCACCAGCGGCTCGCCGACCGCAGCCCCGGTGCCGTGCACGATGTTCAGCACACCGGCGGGCAGGCCGATCTCCGCGGCGAGTTCGCCGAGCATCGTCGCGGTCGCCGGGGTGATCTCGGACGGTTTGGCCACGACCGTATTGCCGGCTGCCAGGGCGGGCGCGATCTTCCACGTGAACAGGTAGAGCGGCAGGTTCCACGGAGAAATCGCCGCCACTACGCCCAGCGGCTGTCGCAACGTGTAGTTCAGTCCGGCCTCGCCATGGTGCGATTCGCTGGCGAACTGCGTGGCCGCATGCGCAAAAAACCGCAGGTTGGCGATGGCGCGGGGAATCTCTATATCGCGGGCCAGCGACAGCGGCTTGCCGGTGTCGCGGGACTCGGCGGCGGCAAAC
>NZ_JBGFFG010000100.1:0-9218 GCF_056175765.1 Pseudoxanthomonas sp. LjRoot204_2
GAAGTTGCATTTCGTAGACGCAAGCCAGCACACCGGATGTCGGGACGCGGCGACGTACCGGAGTGTCAGTGAAGGGGAACAGGGGACGAATCGGCGGAATCGCGGGGTGGCTGCTGCTGCTCGCGACCGCGTCGTGCCCGGCGCTGGCGAGCCCCCAGTCCGGCCGCGACTATCTCGTGACCGGTGCGCCCACGTCCGAACAGGCCCCTCAGCGTCACTGTACGCCCGCCATGCAGGCCGGACTGACCGAACGCGTCGAGATTCCCGCGCCGCCCGGCGGGTGGTCGGGGGCGCCGCAGGCGGTCAATGTCTTCAACATCTTCGCGGGCGAGGTGCGCGTGCACCATGGCGACCGCGAGATCTGCGGTCGGATGCACGATGCCCGCACCCGCGATTCGCGCTTCCGCGCCGGCGTCGGCATGGTGGTGGTACCACCGGCGGGTAATCACGAACCCATCCAGGTCGCCTGGGAAAAGCCGCTGAAGCCGGGCTGGATTCCCACGGTGCGCATCGGCGCACCCAGCCCTGTGCAGCAGTTCGACACGGCGCGCCTGCTGGTGCGCACCGCCTGCGTGGCCATCGCCATCGCGCTGGCGTTCATGGCCCTGATGGGCTTCCTGAGCACGCGCGACCGCGCGTTCTTCGGCTACACGCTGCTGTGCGCGCTGAGCGTATTGGGGCAATCGGTGCTGAGCGGACTGAGCGGCTATCCCGAGCCCTGGCTGCCCGTCGATGGGCAGGAAACCCGCTGGCTGGTGGCGTTCTCCTGCGTCGGCTTGCCGATCCTGCTGTACGTGATGTGGCTGCTGGTGGGGGGCGCGCGCTTCTGGCCGACCACCACGCGCTGGCTGCCGTGGATCACGGCCGCCCTGTGCGCGATGGGCATGGCGACGGCGTGGCTGCCGCCGGCCGGCCTGTCCCGCCTGGCCATGGCGATGGACGCCGGATTCGTGGCCGGCTGCGTGGTGGTCTTCGCACTTGGCCTGGCATCGCTGCGCCGCCACCGCGCCGACGCGACGGCGGCGCTCGCGGCCGTGTTGCCGTTCCTGACCATGGCCGTGATGGACCTGGCCGACAGCTGCCTGCTGATCGAATACCGCGTGGAGGCCATCCAGCTGTCCATCACCTGGTTCCTGACGGTGAGCGCGTATGTGCTGAACCTGCGCCTGGGACAGCTGCGCCGCCAGCGCGACGAAATGCGCGCACTGGCCGATACCGATGGGCTGACAGGCTTGCCGAACCGGCGCGCCGGCCTGAAGCGGCTGGAACAGCACATGCGCGATGCGCGCACCGGCGACGGGACGCTGGCCGTGGGCTTCCTGGACATCGACCTGTTCAAGCGGATCAACGACGTGCACGGGCACGAGGCAGGCGACCGCGTGCTGGTGGCCGTCGCGGCCACGCTCACCTCGGCCGTGCGCGATCCGGCGGACGTGATCCGCATGGGCGGCGAAGAATTCCTGGTGCTGCTGCCGGGTATCGGCGGTGCGACCGCGCGTGCGCGCCTGGAGACGATGCGCAGCGAGGTGAGCGCCGCGGGCGCGGCGCTGGGCATCGACGGGCTGGTGGTGACCGCCAGCATTGGCCTGGCGACGCTGGTCACCGAAGACACCGACGCGGCCTCGCTGCTGCGCCGGGCGGACGAGGCCATGTACCGGGCCAAGCGCGCCGGCCGCGATCGCGTGGTCGATGCCGAACCCGACGTCGCCCACTGACGACGACCCCGGGCAACGACCACTGGTCGGCAAGGCGGCTCCTTTTCCTGCGATCCCCCTCAAGCGCACCGCGCACGGGCCGATGAACCGTCGCGGAGCGCAGCGTGGATGCCCTTCGTCCGCGTACACCCACAGGAGCAGGAGTGGACAACTGGGAAGCCACCGCGTCGGGCGCGCCCGACGTCCGGCATGACGACCGCGGCCTGCAGCGGCTGCCGGCGCGGGTGGCAGCGCTCATCGTCCTGTTCGCGCTGGGCGCGCTGCTGACCGCTGCCGTCCTGGAGACGCAGGCGGGCGCCACCGCCTACATCATCGGCGAGAGCCACTGGTCGAAAGCCCACCAGCGTGCGGTGCTGGGACTCTACCGGTACGCCAGCCATGGTCGCCCAAGCGACCTGGATGCCGCGCGCGACGCGTTGCGCGTGCCGTTGGGCGATCGTGAGGGCCGCCGGGCGCTGGAACGCGAACCGATCGATGTCGCGGCCGCCCGTGCGGGCTTCCTGCAGGGCCAGAACGCGCCAGCCGACATCGATCGCCTGATCTGGATGTACCGCGCGCTGGCGCGTGCGCCTTACTTCCGCGATTCGGTCAGGCTCTGGCGCGAGGCCGAAGTGGAGATCGACCAGTTGGTCGCGGTGGCCGATGCGCTGGAAGCGCGGACGAAGGCGGGTCCGCTGGATGCGCACGACGTGGCTGCCTACCAGCGGACGCTGCTGGTGATCGACGCGCGCCTGCGCCCGAAGGAACTGGCGTTCTCGCGTTCGTTGGCGCAAGGCGCGCATTTCATGCGGCGCGCCCTGCTGGCGCTCAGCGCACTGGCGTTCATCGGGCTCTGCGCCTACGCATTGCATGTGATGCGCACGACGCTGCGCCGCGTGCGCGAAACCGAAAGCGAATTCCGCATCGCCTTCCACCAATCGGTGGTCGGCATGGTCAAGCTCGACCGCGAAGGACGGTTCACCCAGGCGAACGAAGCGCTGGCGCAGATCCTGGGGCGGCCGCTGCAGGAACTGCGTGCGTTGCGCCTGGCGGACGTGGTGCACCCGGACGACCTGGTGGTGGATGCCGCCGGTGTCATCGACTGGGTGCGATTGCGGGATGCCGGCGAGCGCCGCTTCGTGCGGCCCGGCGGCGAAGTGCGCTGGGTGCGCTGGACGGCATCGGTGGTCGCCGCCCGCACCGGCCGCAGCGAACGGGTGTTCGTGCTGGCCGAAGACGTCTCCGAAGCGCACGAACTGGCATGCGAGATCGCCCACCAGGCCAGCCACGACGAGCTCACGGGCCTCATCAATCGCCGCGAGATCGCACGACGGCTGGGTCTGGCGCTGGGCGGCGTGCCGGGCGGGCGGCGGCACACGCTCTGCTTCATCGACCTGGACCAGTTCAAGCTGGTCAACGACACCTGCGGCCACGAGGCGGGAGACCGCTTCCTCTGCCAGTTCGCCCATCGCGTGGCCACGCAGCTGCGTCGCGACGACTGGGTGGGACGCCTGGGGGGCGACGAGTTCGCCGTGCTGCTGCACGACACCGGGCTGGACGAGGCGGAAGCGGCGATGGCGCGCATCCAGGCCTCGCTCGGCGAGAACGCCTTCCGCTGGAACGGCCGCATGTTCGCCCTCAACTGCAGCATCGGCGTCGCCGAGATCAACGACGATGCGGTCGACGTGGACTGGCTGCTGCGCGCCGCCGACGCCGCCTGCTACGTCGCGAAGGAAGAAGGCCGCAACCGCATCCGCTGCTACCGCGACACCGACCCCAGCCTGTCCCGCCGGCGCCGTGAGCTGGAATGGGTGGCCAATACGCAGTTGGCGATCGCCGAAGAGCGGTTGCTGCTCTACGCGCAGCGGATCGTCGCGCTGGACGGCGACAGCGGCTTGCAGTACGAAGTGCTGGTGCGCCTGCGCGATCGCGACGGGGCGGTGCATGCGCCCGGGGTTTTCCTGCCGGCGATGGAACGCTACGGCCAGGGCATGGCGGTCGATCGGTACGTGATCGAGGCGGTGTGCCGCTTCTTCGCGCGGCATCCCGCGAGCCTCGCGCGCGTGGACCTGTGCCATGTCAACGTGTCCGCGCAGTCCGTCGCCGATCCGGCCTTCCTCGAGTACGTGGGCCAATGGCTGGACCAGCAGCCGGGCGTGGCCCGTCGGTTGTGCTTCGAGATCACCGAGACGGCGGTGATCGCCAACCTCGACGACGCTTGCCGGTTCATCGATGCCATGCGCGAACGCGGTTGCCGCATCGCTCTGGACGACTTCGGCAGCGGGCTGTCGTCCTTCGCCTACCTCAGACGGCTGCCGGTGGACATCCTGAAGATCGACGGCGCCTTCATCCGTGACCTCGCACGGGGCGAATCAGACCTGGCGCTGGTGCGCTCGATGAGCCAGATGGGCCGGGCGCTGGGCAAGGCCACGGTGGCGGAATGGGTGGAGAGCGAGGCCATGCTGGCGCAACTGCGCGAAGTGGGCATCGGCTACGTGCAGGGTTACGCTGTCCATGTCCCTTGCCCGCTCGACGAGTTGATGGCCGGGGACGTGGCCGCCGCCGCGGCGTACGCCGAAACCGCATGATGCGCACGCCGGGCGGCCGATCCCGGATAATGGCCGCATGACCATCCGCCTCAACAAGCACATCGCCGACACCGGCTTCTGTTCCCGCCGCGAGGCCGACCGCCTGATCGCCGAGCGCCGCGTCACCGTCAATGGCATCGCGGCCGGGGTGGGCGCCGTCGTGGGCGAGGGCGACGAGGTACGTGTCGATGGCCAGGCGATCAGGGCGCGCGCGGTGAAGGCCGGCAAGCGGAAGCATGTGTACATCGTGCTGAACAAGCCGGTGGGCGTGACCTGCACCACCGAGTCGTCGGTGAAGGACAACATCGTCGACTTCATCGGCCACGAGCAGCGCATCTTCCCGATCGGCCGGCTCGACAAGGATTCCGAAGGCCTGATCCTGCTGACCAGCAACGGCGATATCGTCAACCAGATCCTGCGCGCCGAGAACCGCCACGAGAAGGAATACCTGGTGGCGGTGAACAAGCCGGTCACCGACGAGTTCCTGCGCGGCATGGCGCGTGGCGTGCGCGTGCACGGCCAGATGACCCTGCCGTGCCGGACCAGCCGGATCGCCAAGTTCGGCTTCCGCATCACCCTGACCCAGGGCCTCAACCGGCAGATCCGCCTGATGGCGGCCGCGTTCGACTACCGAGTCACGCAACTGCGTCGCGTGCGCATCGACAACGTCAGGCTGGGCGACCTGAAGGTCGGCCGCTGGCGCAACCTCACCGACCAGGAACTGCGCGGACTGCTGCCGCAGCAGGAAAGCTGGTGACGCGATAGCGTGATCGCGGTCGCGTCGTGGACGCTGTCCTGCGGCGACCATCGCGGCATACTGCGCCGGTGTCCCCCCGCGCATTGACGGCATGAGCCCACCGCCGAAGCCCGACAACGAGGAAGCGCGCCTGGCCGCGCTCTACAGCTTCGATATCCTGGACAGCGCGCCTGAGCGCGGCTTCGATGATCTGGTGCGCATCGCCGCCGGCATCTGCGGCGTGCCGATGGCGGCGGTCACCCTGATCGACCGTGATCGCCAGTGGTTCAAGGCGCAGGTGGGAATCGAGCATCCGGACCCCTCGCGTGAATCCTCGTTCTGCGCGCACGCGATCCTGATGCCCGACAGCACGATGGTGGTGCCCGATGCGACCCGGGATACGCGGTTCGCCGACAATCCGCTGGTGATGGCCGAGAACGGCATCCGCTTCTATGCGGGCACGCCGTTGCTGTCCGGCGATGGCCACGCACTGGGTGCGCTGTGCGTCGTGGACGACCAGCCGCGCGAACTGGAGACCTACCAGCGCGAGGCGCTCGAGGCGCTTTCGCGGCAAGTGACGCAACTGCTGGAACTGCGCCGCGTCAGCCGCCAGCTCAGTCACCAGCTGCGCGAGCGGGCCTGGTACGAGCAGCAGATGCAGCTGTACCAGGACCAGCTGGAGCAGCAGAACGCCGACCTGTCCGAACAGACCAGGACCGATCCATTGACCGGCCTGCCCAACCGGCGGGCCTTCACCGCCGCGCTCGACGCTGCGATGCAGAAGGCGGGGCAGAGTGGCGAGGCGCTCGCCGTCGCGGTGCTCGATGTCGACCACTTCAAGACCGTCAATGACCTGCATGGCCACGATGAGGGCGATCGCGTGCTGGTCGCGCTGGCGGACATGTTGAAGGCGCAGGCGGCCGGTCGCGGGCTGGCCGCGCGCCACGGCGGCGAGGAGTTCGTCATCCTGATGCCCGGCGCCACGCTGGAGGAAGCGCGCCTGCAATGCGAATTCATGCGCCAGAGCGTGGGCCTGCTGCCGATGGGTCTGCCGATCTCCGTCAGCATCGGCCTGGCGGCGCGCCAACGCCAAGACACTGCGGAAACGCTGTTCCGCCGCGCCGACCAGGCCCTCTACGAGGCCAAGCGCAGCGGCCGCGACCGCGTGGTGGCCGCTGCCGCCTGAGTTGATCGGGATCAATGCGGACTGCGGCGGATCGTCGCATCCTGCCTGCATCGGCGGCGCAGCGTGCGGCCGCCCCCCTGCGGAGCACGACGATGAAGATCCTGTTGGCCGTGGATGGAAGCGAGATCGGCCTGGCGGCCGTCCGGCACCTGGTGGAATTCGGCAAGTCGCTGGCGGAACCGCCCAGCGTGATCCTGCTGTACGCCGACCCGCCGCTGCTGCGATCGGTCGCGCTCGAACTCGGCAACGACGGCGTCGAGCGCTACCACGCCGAGAACGGCGCCTATGCCATGAAGAAGGCACGCACGGCACTCAGGCGCGCCCAACTCCCGTTCGTGGAGAAAATCGTGGTGGGTGAGCCGGCGGAGAGCATCGTCAAGCAGGCGAAGGCGTCGAAGGCGGACATGGTGGTCGTCGGCACGCATGGCCGTGGCGCGCTTAAGCAACTGTTCGTGGGCTCCGTCGCGCTGAAAGTCATCGCGACTAGTCCGGTGCCCGTGCTGGTCGCGCGCTGACGACCGTCAGTCGACGATGTTCTTGGCCTCGGAGGTGCCCAGCACCTCCGGATGCTCGATGCGCTTCTGACGCTGGGTCAGCGGGTGCAGGAACACCGCGGCAAGGATGATGCCCACGCCCAGGTAGAACAGCGGCGTCAGTTCGCGCTGCTCGCCCAGCAGCACGATGGCCAGGACGATGGCGTAGACCGGCTCCAGGTTGGTCACCAGCTGCACGCCGTAGGCGCTGAGGTGCTTCAGCGCGACCAGCGACAGCGCGAACGGCAGCAACGTGCAGGCCAGCGACAGGATCACCAGGAGCGCGCCGTCCTTCAGTCCGGGCAGCACGAACAGGTCGCCCGCGAAGGCGGGAAACAGCATGGGCATCAGCGGGGCGAGCGCGGTCAGCAGCAGGGTGCCGGCGCCCAGTTCCAGGCCGGTGATGGTCAGCGGCTCGCCGTGGTCGATCAGGCGCTTGTTGAGCGGGCCGAACACGGCCACCAGCAGCGCCGACAGCGCGCCGACGAGCACGCCCAGGCGCATGCCATCGGGAATGCCGCCCACGACCAGCGCCACGCCCGGCAGCACGGCGATGCCGAACAGCAGTTCGCGCCACGAGAACGGGCGACGCGTCAGCCAGGGCTCGATCACCGAGGTGAAGGCCGGCGCCAGGGCGATGCAGGTCACGGCGACCGATGCGTTCGACAATTTGATGGCGCCATAGAACGTCAGCCAGTGCAGCGCCACGATTGCGCCGATGCCGCAGTAGGCCAGTACCAGTTTCGGCGACATGGCGCGCAGTCCGCGCCAGACGCGCGGCAACAAGGCGAGGGCGGCCACCACGATCAGCATGCGCCACCACACCAGCGGCAGGGCCGACAGGCTGATCAGCTTGCCCAGGATGGGGGTGAAGCCCCACAGCAGCACGCACAGGTGGATCTGCAGCTGGGCCTTGGCGGTCGGTGTCATCGGCATCCGCCCATTGTCGCCGAAGCGCTGCGCGGCTGGCGATGGGACCACTCCCGGCCGGGCACGCGCCGTGGCAAGCTGGCGCCACTGCGGACCGAGGATGACCGATGTCGCCTGCACGCCTTCCCGTCGCATCCCGTACCTGCGCCGCCCTGGTGGGGCTGCTGGCCCTGTCGGCGCTGACGCTGCAGTACATCCTGCTCGTGCAGCTGACGCGGGACACCATCGGCGTGGCATTGGGAACGCTACGGTTCGTCACGTACTTCACCATCCTCAGCAACATCGCGGTGGCGCTGGTCGCGTTCACCGCGGCCACGGGGCGTCCGGGTTTCTTCGCGCAGGCCGGCGTGCGAGGTGCGGTCGCGCTCTACATCGGCGTTACCGGCAGCATCTATTTCTTCATCCTGCGCCACCTGTGGCAGCCGCAGGGCGCGCAATGGTGGGCCGACACCGGCCTGCACTACGCAGTGCCGCTGGCGTACTGGGCGTGGTGGCTGAGCTGCGTGCCGCACGGCGCGCTGCGCTGGCGCGACGTCGCCGGGTGGCTGCTGTTCCCGCTGGGCTACGTCATCTGGGTGTTCCTGCGCGGCGCGTGGGTGGGCGAGTACCCGTACCCCTTCATCGACGTGGGCCAGCTCGGCTGGGCACGGGTCGGCGTCAATGCGCTGGGTGTGATGGGCGTGTTCGTGGTGCTTGGGTTGGTCGTCGTGGGCCTGGATCGGCTGCTCGACCGGCGTAGAAGTCCCCTGTAGGAGCGACGTCAGTCGCGACCGGACGACCACCGGTCACGCACGGCTGCATTGCCCGGGGTCACCCGGATTGCCAAGTGTCCTGGCGGGCTTGATGCACGGTCGCGACTGACGTCGCTCCTACAGAAGGGGGCGCCGCTGGACGGCCCTTGTACGGCGTGCGATGTTCGCGCGCCACGACCGCAGCGCCTTCAGGACATCCGCATGACCGCCGCCGCATCGCCTCCGATCCAGCGCCGCTTCAACCGACGCGATGCGAAGACGCTCGGGCTGTCYGCGCTSGGCGGCRCGCTGGAGTTCTACGACTTCGTCRTSTWCGTGTTCTTCGCAAAGACGTTGGGTGCGTTGTTCTTCCCGCCCGGCACCGCACCCTGGCTGGCGCAGCTGCAGGTGTACGGCATCTTCGCCGCCGGCTACGTCGCGCGTCCGCTGGGCGGCATCGTGATGGCGCATTTCGGCGACCGCCTGGGTCGCAAGCGCATGTTCACGCTCAGCGTTTTCATGATGTCGGTGCCGACACTGCTGATCGGCCTGCTGCCCACGCATGCGCAGGTCGGTGCACTGGCGCCGTTGCTGTTGCTGACGATGCGGATCGTGCAGGGCATCGCGGTCGGTGGTGAAGTGCCGGGTGCCTGGGTGTTCGTCGCCGAGCATGTGCCGCGCAGCCGCGTGGGCATCGCCTGCGCCACGCTGACCGCCGGACTGACCGCCGGCATCCTGATCGGCTCGCTGTTGGCCGCATGGATCAACACCCGCTACAGCGCCGCGGAGGTGCAGGCGTGGGTATGGCGCGTGCCGTTCC
>NZ_JBGFFG010000101.1:0-9209 GCF_056175765.1 Pseudoxanthomonas sp. LjRoot204_2
GTTCGGGCTGGTGCGCGATCTCAAGCCGGTGCCCGCGTGGGTACTGGCCAAGGCGAGGCGCTGAGCATGCGCATCGCGGTCATCGGATCGGGCATCGCCGGGCTGGCCTCGGCCTGGTGGTTGTCGCAGCAAGACGAGGTGACGCTGTTCGAGGCCAACGACTACCTCGGTGGCCACACGCATACGCATACCGTCGTTCAGGCGGGCCGCGAATACCGCATCGACAGCGGCTTCATCGTGTTCAACCCCGACCACTATCCCCTGTTGTGCGGGTTGTTCGACGAACTCGGCGTGGCGTCGCAACCGACGACGATGAGTTTCTCCGTCCACAGCGCGCGCAGCGGCCTGGAATACAACGCGACGTCACTGGACACGCTGTTCTGCCAGCGCCGCAACCTGGTGTCGCCGCGCTTCTGGGGCATGCTGCGCGACCTCGCCCGCTTCTATCGCGAAGCGCCCGCGCTGCTCGAGGGTGACGATCCGGGCCCCACCCTCGGCGACTACCTTCGTCAGGGCGGCTATGGCGCCGCCTTCCGGGACGAGCACCTGGTGCCCATGGCCTCGGCCCTGTGGTCGTCGCCGCCGCAGGGCATCCTCGCCTTTCCGGCCCGTTACCTGGTGCAGTTCATGGCCAACCACCATATGCTCACGCTCGGCGAACGCCGGCCGTGGCGCGTGGTGACGGGCGGCTCGGCGACCTACGTGGAGGCGCTGCGCCGGCGGTGGAAGGTGCGCGAGCGGGTCTCCACGCCGGTGCATTCCGTGCTCCGCTGCGAGGAGCACGTGGGCGTGATGACCGCCACCGGCACCGAACGTTTCGATCATGTGGTGATGGCCTGCCACAGCGACGACGCGCTGCGCCTGCTGCACGATGCCGACGCGCGCGAGCGCGGCGTGCTGGGCGCGATCCGCTACCAGTCCAACGACACCGTGCTGCACACGGACGCCCGCCTGCTGCCGCGCCATCGCAAGGCCTGGGCCGCGTGGAACGCGCATCTTCCCGCCGATCCCGCCGCGCCCTGCACGGTGAGTTACTGCATGAACCTGCTGCAGGGTATCGACTCGCCGGAGCCGTTCGTGGTGACGCTCAACCGCAGCGAGGCCATCGATCCGGCGCGCGTCCTGCGACGCATGCACTACCGGCACCCGGTGTACGACCATGCCATGGTGGCGGCGCAGCGGCGCAAGGCCGAGATCCAGGGCGTGCGGCGTACCTGGTTCGCCGGCGCGTACTGGGGCTGGGGCTTCCACGAGGATGGCATCCGCAGCGCGCGCGCGCTGGTCGAGGCATTCGAGACGCAGCATGCGGCGGGTCCCGTGATCCGCGAAGACGCACCGGTGCCGGCATGAATGCCGGGCCGGCCAAGGCGGACCTCGCCAGCGCGGTGTACGAAGGATGGGTGCGCCATCGGCGGCATGCGCCGCGCCCGCACGCCTTCCGCTACCGCATGGCGCAGCTCTACCTCGACCTGGACGAGGTGGAACGCATCTTCGACCGACGCTGGCTGTGGTCGGTGAATCGCTGCAACCTGGCCGAATTCCGTCGCAGCGACTACCTGTCGCCCCACGAGCAGCCCCTGGCCGAGGCCGTGCGCGATCGCGTCGCGCGCGAAACCGGCCATCGCCCGCAAGGTCCGGTCCGCTTGCTGACGCATCTGCGCTATGGCGGCTACGTGTTCAACCCGGTGAGCTTCTACTACTGCTTCCAGCCCGACGGCACCACCCTGGACGCCGTGCTTGCCGAGATCACCAACACGCCCTGGCGCGAGCGGCACAGCTACGTGCTGCCCGTTCGCGACGGCGTGCCGAAAGGCGACGGCTGGGAATGGGGCTTCGACAAGGCCTTCCATGTCTCGCCCTTCCTGCCCATGGCGTGCGCCTACCACTGGCGCTTCAGTACGCCCGACGACGCCCTGCGCGTGCACATGCAGGTCGATCGCGAAGGCCAGCGCGCCTTCGACGCCACGCTGACGCTGCAGAGGCGCCCGCTGGACGGCGCCTCGCTGGCGCGCGTGCTGTGGCGCTACCCCCTGATGACCGCGCAGGTGATGACCGGCATCCACTGGCAGGCACTGCGCCTGTGGCTGAAGCGCACACCCGTCCACGACCACCCTTCCCTTGCCCGCGAGACCCCATGAACGAGATCGCCGACGTCACTGCCGTTTCTTCCTACGGCGCGCTCGACCGCCTGCTGCGCTCGCAGTTGCTGGCGCGCCTGGACGCGCTGGACCACGGCATGCTGGTGGTACGCGATGCGCTGGGCGAGCACCGTTTCGGCCGGACCGGTGGCGACGCGCTGCCCGCGGTGCACCTGTGGATCGACGATGCCGCGTTCTATCGCGCGGTCGCCGCGCAGGGCAGCGTGGGCGCCGGCGAGTCCTACATCGCCGGCCAGTGGCGTTGCGACGACCTGGTCGCGCTGGTGAGATTGCTGGTGCGCAACCGCGCACTGCTCGACGGCATGGAAGGCGGCCTGGCCCGGCTCGGTGGCTGGGCGTTGCGCAGCTGGCATGCGCTCCGCCGCAACACGCGCGAAGGCAGCCGTCGAAACATCGCGGCGCACTACGACCTGGGCAACGATTTCTTCGCATTGCTCCTGTCGCCGGACCTCATGTACTCGTCGGCGATGTTCGCCTCGCCGGACGACGACCTGGACACCGCGTCGTACCGCAAGCTCGATGCGGTGTGCCGCAAGCTGGCGCTGGTCCCGGGCGATCGCGTGGTCGAGATCGGCACCGGCTGGGGCGGTTTCGCCCTGCACGCGGCACAGCACTACGGGTGCCACGTCACCACGACCACGATCTCGCGCGAACAGCACGCGATGGCCAGCGCCCGCGTGGCCGCCGCCGGCCTGCAGGACCGGGTGACGCTGCTGCTGCAGGACTACCGCGACCTGCAGGGTCAGTACGACAAGCTGGTGTCRATCGAAATGATAGAAGCGATCGGAGCGCAGTACCTGGAGACGTTCTTCGGCAAGCTGGGCAGCCTGGTGCGCCCCGGTGGCCGGGCGCTGCTGCAGGCGATCACCATCGAAGACCACCGCTATGCGCAGGCGCGCGATTCGGTGGATTACATCAAGCGCTTCGTCTTCCCTGGCAGTTTCATCCCGTCGCTCAGTGCGATGTATGCCGCGAAGACACGGGCCAGCGACCTGCAGGTGGTGCACCAGGAAGACTTCGGCCTGTCGTACGCGTACACGCTGCGCGCATGGCGCCGTCGCTTCATGACCCGCCTGGCCGAGGTACGCGCGCAGGGCTTCGACGAGCGTTTCATCCGCCTGTGGGAGTTCTATCTGGCGTACTGCGAGGGCGGCTTCCTCGAGCGTTCCATCGGCGTGTCGCACGTGCTGATGGCGCGCCCCGGCCACGCGATGGAGGCCGTATGAATCCGTTGCATGCGCTCGGTCTTGTCGCCGTGCTGGCGGCGGCGGTGATGACGCTGGGTTGGGCATGGCAGCGACGGCACGAGAACACCGGCATCGTCGACGTGCTGTGGTCGGCCTGCGTGGGCGGCGCGGCGGTGCTACTGGCCGCCCTGGGCGACGGCGCCTGGCAGGCCCGCGCCGTCCTTGCCGTGCTGGGCGGGACCTGGGGTGCGCGCCTTGCGCTGCATCTCTGGCACCGCGTGCGCAGCGAGCCCGAAGACGGCCGCTACCGGTACCTCCGCGAGCATTGGCAAGGCCACCAGGGCAAGTTGTTCCTGTTCTTCATGGCGCAGGCACTGCTGGTGGTGCTGTTCGCACTGCCCTTCGCCGCGGCCGCACGCAGCCCGGTCGACACTGCATGGCCGTGGCTCGTGCTGGCGGTGGCGATCTGGATCGCGAGCGTGGCCGGCGAGGCCATCGCCGACCGCCAGCTGGCACGCTTCCGTGCCGACCCCGGCAACCGCGGGAAGACCTGCCGAGACGGGCTGTGGCGGTATTCGCGCCATCCGAACTACTTCTTCGAGTGGCTGCACTGGTTCGCCTACATCGCGCTCGCCGTCGGTTCGCCGTGGGCGTGGCTGTCGTGGTGCGGGCCGGTGGTGATGTACGTGTTCCTGCGCTGGATCAGCGGCATCCCGTACACGGAAGCGCAGGCGTTGCGCACGCGCGGCGACGATTACCGCGAGTACCAGCGTACGACGCCGATGCTGTTCCCCTGGTTTCCCAAACCCGCCGCCGAGGAGGCGACACGATGAACGCGATGGTGGAAGAACTGGCTGCCGACAAGGCTGCCCCGGGCCTGCTGGGCCTGGCCGAACGTGGCCTGCTGCCCGATGCGGCGATCCGCGCCGGCATCCGCCAGCTGTGCGCCCAGCGACTGCGCGACGAGAGCGAAGGCGGCCAGGAAGCGCAATCCGCGTTGCTGGCGCACCGCCTGCGCGCCTTGCGCCAGGGCGCGCTGGCCGTGCATACCGATGCCGCCAACCGGCAGCACTACGAACTGCCGGCCGATTTCTTCCGTCACTGCCTTGGCGAACGGCTGAAGTACAGCAGCTGCTACTACCCGACCGGCGCGGAAGCGCTCGACCAGGCCGAAGAGGCGATGCTGGCGCTGTACGGCGAGCGCGCCGCGCTGGCCGACGGGCAGGACATCCTGGAGCTGGGCTGCGGCTGGGGCTCGCTGACCCTGTGGATGGCCGCGCGCTATCCGAACGCGCGCATCACCGCCGTGTCCAATTCGAACTCGCAGCGCCAGTTCATCGAAGCGCGCTGCGCCGAGCGCGGCCTGCGCAACGTGCGCGTCATCACCTGCGACGTGAACCAGCTGCAACTGGAACCGCAGGCGTTCGACCGCTGCGTGTCGGTGGAGATGTTCGAGCACGTCAGCAACCATGCCGCGCTGATGCGCCGCATCCACGATGCGCTGCGCCCGGGCGGCGCGCTGTTCGTGCACATCTTCGTCCACCGCCACCTGATGTATCCCTTCGAGACGCAGGGGGAAGACAACTGGATGGGCCGGCACTTCTTCACCGGCGGCATGATGCCGTCGGCCGACCTGCTGCTGTTCTTCCAGGACCATCTGCACCTGCAGGAGCGCTGGCTGCTCGACGGCACACATTACCAACGCACCGCCAACCACTGGCTGGCCCGGCACGACGCGAACCGCGAAGCGGTGATGGGCGTGCTGCGCGAGGCGTATGGCGATGCCGCCGCGCTGTGGAACCAGCGCTGGCGCATGTTCTGGATGGCGTGCGCGGAGCTGTTCGGCTACCGCAACGGCCAGGAGTGGCTGGTGGCGCATTACCGGTTCCAGCGTCCGGCGCGGGGGCACTGACATGCGTACCCTGCCCTTTCTCGTACTCGCACTGGTCGTCGCGACGACCGCCGCATGCCGCTCCGGCAACGTCAAGCCTTCCATCCCGACCGCCGCACCGGTGGACGTGGACCGCTTCATGGGCGACTGGTACGTCATCGCCCACATCCCCTCCTTCCCGGAGCGGGAGGCCTACAAGGCGGTCGAGTCCTACGCCCGCATGCCGGACGGCCGCATCCAGACCACGTTCCGCTTCCGCAAGGGCGCGCTGGACGGTCCGGAGAAAACCATGCATCCGGTTGGCACGGTGAAGCCGGACGGAGGCGGCGCGGTCTGGGACATGCAGTTCGTCTGGCCGATCCAGGCCGAATATGTCATCGCCTGGGTCGATGCCGATTACCAGCAGACCATCGTCGGCCGCAGCAAGCGCGATTACGTCTGGCTGATGGCGCGCACGCCGCAGATTCCCGACGCCGATTACCAGGCGCGCATCCGGCAGATCGAAGCGCTGGGCTACGACGTATCGAAGATCCGCCGCGTCCCGCAATGAGCACCACAACCATGTAACCGCCCTTACGTGAGCTCGGGCCGGGACGCGCTTTCGTCGCACGACGACGCGCGCTAAGGTGGTCGGTGTCGCTCAAGTCGTGCCTTCCACGGCCGATGGGGAAAGGTTCCCCGGCGATACGGGGCTGTCCGGCGAGGCTGCACAGGGGAGCTGCATGGCGACGCCACCGTTTCACACGGCCAACATGCTCCGTGAGCGGATCGCCGATGCGGTCTGCCACGAGAAGATATTCCCGGCCTACCAGCCGATCGTCTGCCTTCGGACAGGCGCCATCCACGGACTGGAAGTACTGGCACGGTGGCACGATCCCGCGTTCGGCGACGTGCCGCCGAAAGACTTCATCCCCATCGCGCTGCAGGCATCGCTGCTGCCACTGCTGACCCTGAGTCTCGCGCGCCGCGCCTGCAGCGAGGCCAGCGCATGGCCTGGCCACTTCTGCCTGGCATTCAACGTGCCGCCTTCGCTGCTGCAGGACGCGCCCGCCGTGCGCCTGCTGCTGGAAGCGATGTCCGAATCGTCGTTTTCCCTGGATCGCATCTGCATCGAGATGACCGAGGATGAGCTGGTCGAGGACGAACCCGCGACCGAGCGTGCGTTCGGTTACCTGAAGTCGCATGGTGTGCGCGTGGCGCTGGACGATTTCGGCACGGGGTTCTCCAGCATGGTGCGCTTGAGCCGTTTAGGCTTCGACGAACTGAAGATCGATGGCAGCCTGATCCGGCGCCTGGCGACCGACCGCGAGAGCCGCAAGGTGGTCTCGGCCATCATCGGGCTGGGACACAGCCTGGACGTACCGATCGTCGCCGAAGGCGTGGAGACCGGCGCCCAGGCGGACGTGCTGCGCGAGCTGGGCTGCGATTTCGCACAAGGCTGGCTGACGGGCAAGCCGATGCCGGGCGATGCCGTGGCAAACCTGCTGACCAACGCGCCCGTGCACGCCGCGTCGCCCGCGTCACGGCCGTTGTCGCCGTGGCTGCGGCAGCACCAGTTGTCCTCCCTCTACACCAATGCGCCCGTCGGACTGGCCTTCCTCGACACGGACATGCGCTACGCGGCGGCGAACACGCAGTTCGCGCATATGGTGGGCAGGCCGTTGCGCGAGATCGTGGATGCGCATGTCCAGCAGGTCTACACGCCCGACATCGCGGCATGGATCATGCAGGCATCGCAGCGGATCCTGGACAGGGGCGACATCTCCCGCGTCGAATTCCGCTTCCCGAACCGCGAAGAAACCTTCCTGGTGGTCGGCACGCGCGTGACCGACGAGATGGCGCAGCCCATCGGCGTGTCGGTGGTCGCCATCGACATCACCGACCGCAAGCACGCGGAGGAAGAGATGCGGGCGCGGGAGGCGATCTACCGCGGCGCAGTGGAACTCGGGCCCAACGTGGCGTGGGTGAGCGACGGCGATGGCGCGCTGACCTACATCAGCCCGGCGCCGCAGGAACCCGAAGGGTGCACCATGGAAGCGCGACTGGCGACCTGGTATGCACGCATGGAAGACGAAGACCGCGTGCGCGTGCGCGCCGAATGGCTGGTTGCGGTGCACGCGCGCGACACCTTCGAGACGCGGTTCCGCCTGTTCTGGTTCGATGACCGCTGGCGCTGGGTGTCCAGTCGTGCGATCCGCCGCACCATGGAGGACGGCAGCAGCGGCTGGTTCGGCGTGTTCACCGACATCTCGCGGCAGGTGGAACTGGAGGAGCAGCTGGCGCGCCTTGGCAGCGCGGATTCGCCCTGAGCCCATGCAGGGCTGGTCTACGCGGCACGTTGCCGTTGCGCGCGTCGCCTGACCGGATGCGGACACCCCGCACGGCGCTGACGCGCGCTGGATGCGCTTGGCACGAACGGATGGATCATGCGCGAATGGGAGTGTCCGGCCCCTCGCCGCGTACACCACCCCGCACCTCCCGGGTCCGCCATGCTCGCCCGGGATCGAACCTCAGTCCAGATATCCGGATCAGGTGGGCGCGAATCCGCGCGTCGCCTTCTTCTCGCCTTTCTCCGCCCGCTTTTCCTTCAGGGTCTTCGCAGGCTTCTTCTTCGTCTCTTTCTTCTTGTCCAGGCCTTTGGCCATCACGTTTACTCCAGTCGTTGAGACGACGGCAAGCATGACACATCCGGCCGCCGCCGCCCGTACGCGGCGACGCCTCGGGATGGCGCCCGGGGCGCCGGCCTGGGCACCGGGCAAGAAGGATGTCCCGCTGCTGGACCGGGGGAGCGACGGAGCGCTGGGGTCAGCGCGCGGAAGTGCCGAGGCTGGCGGCGTCGGGCAGCGCCGGCAGTTTGCGCGCAAGGTCCAGCTGCGCCCGGTAGAGGAGTTTGGGAGAAGGCTCGATGCCGTCTCTCCGCCGGTACACAGCCAGGAGGTTCTTCATGATGACGTAGGGGGTAGAGAACAGGCCCAACACCGACCACCAGCCCGTCAATGCGCACACAGCCGCCGCCCATCCGTTCGCTTTGCTCCCACACTCGCGACAGCAGAGCTGGTCGGTTTCAGAGTATCTGTATATCCATACCAGCGAGACCACGTGATAAGCGTCGCGCACTTCAATGGTCCGGCCGCCACGCTGGCAGCATGGACATTCGCCGAACTTCATGGCGATTGCATGCTGGTAGACGAGGTCGGGAGCAAGTGTCGCCGCCCGCGCGGACAGCATGGAGTCCTCGCTGCAGCACTGGCTGCAGAACTTCTGGGCGCCGCGCCTCACGGGCTGGAGAATGACGGACTTCCCGCAGTAGTCGCAGTGGTTGGTCACGCCACTGCGCTCGAACAGGGACCGCCTGACCTCCGCTACCTTCAGGTCGAGCGCATGCCCTGCCAGCCCACGCTCTGCCAGCAACTCGGTGAGCGCCTCGCGCGCCTCTTGCGTCAGCGGGCCGAGGCCTCGCTGGATGAGATCGCTCTCATCCAGCGCAGCGAACATCCGCTTGAAATCCTCTTTCGAGTACCTCGGACTCCCCGAGCGATCCCTATCCGCCGTCCCGAAGATGCGGAGCTCTCAACGACCCCGTACGGCCGACCCTGATCACGATCACGCCATCGGCAGCTTCAACCCCTGCTCCTTCGCGCACTGCACGGCGATGTCGTAACCGGCATCCGCATGCCGCATCACGCCGGTGCCGGGATCGTTCCACAGTACGCGCGCGATGCGCTTGTCGGCCTCCGCCGTGCCGTCGCAGACGATGACCACGCCCGAGTGCTGCGAGTAGCCCATGCCCACGCCGCCRCCATGGTGCAGCGACACCCAGGTGGCGCCACCGGCGACGTTGAGCATCGCGTTGAGCAGCGGCCAATCGGATACCGCATCGCTGCCGTCCTTCATCGCTTCGGTCTCGCGGTTGGGCGAGGCCACGCTGCCGGAGTCGAGGTGGTCGCGACCGATCACGACCGGTGCTTTCAG
>NZ_JBGFFG010000102.1:0-9113 GCF_056175765.1 Pseudoxanthomonas sp. LjRoot204_2
CTGACCAGGCCGACGCCATCGCCAAGCTGCTGTCGGCGCTGGGCATCGCGCGCCTGCAGGCCTTCGTCGGCTATTCCTACGGTGCGCTGGTGGGCCTGCAGTTCGCCGTGCGCCATCCGGAACGGCTGGAGAAGCTCATCGCCGTCAGCGGCGCGCACCGCGCCCATCCCTATGCCGCTGCCTGGCGCGCGCTGCAGCGTCGCGCGGTGACGCTGGGCCAGCTGCAGTGCGCCGATGCGCAGGGCCTGTCGCTGGCACGCCAGTTCGCGATGCTGAGCTACCGCACACCGGAGGAATTCGGCGAGCGTTTCGACGCGGCGCCCGAGATCGTCAATGGCCGCGTGCGCGTGGCTGCCGAGGACTATCTGGACGCCGCCGGCGCGCAGTACGTCGCGCGCACGCCGGTGACCGCTTATGTGCGCCTGTCTGAATCCATCGACCTGCACCGCGTCGACCCCGCCGATGTGCGCGTGGCCACCCTGGTGGTCGCGGTGGAAGGCGACCGCCTGGTGCCGCTGTCCGATTCCGTGGCGCTGGTGGAAGGCCTCGGCACGCTGGGCCAGTTGCGCGTGCTGCGCTCGCCCTACGGCCACGACGCCTTCCTGAAAGAAACCGACCGAATCGATTCCATCCTGACCTCGGCCCTGCGCGCCGCCGGAGATTCCGCATGAGCAGCTACGTCCCTACCGATGGCGACGCGCCCTGTCGTCCCGCCACCGCCGCCGTGCGCGCCGGCATCGACCGCGACACCGCCTATGGCGCGGTGACGCCGCCGATCGTGTTGTCGTCCAACTTCAGCTTCGCCGGCTTCGCGCAGAAGCGCGAATACGACTACACCCGCAGCGGCAATCCCACGCGCGACCTGCTGGCCGAAGCGCTGGCCGACCTGGAAGGCGGCGCCGGCGCCGTCGTCACCGCGACCGGCATGGGCGCCATCACGCTGGTGTTGAATGCGCTGCTGGAACCGGGCGACCGCCTGGTCGTGCCGCACGACGCGTACGGCGGCAGCTGGCGCCTGTTCAACGCGCTGGCGAAGAAGGGGCATTTCGAACTCATCACCGCCGACCTGACCGATCCGCGTTCGCTGGCCGATGCGCTGGCGCAGTCGCCGAAGCTGGTGCTGATCGAAACCCCGTCCAACCCGCTGCTGCGGATCACCGACCTGCGCTTCGTCATCGAGGCCGCGCACAAGGCGGGAGCGCGCACGGTGGTGGACAACACCTTCCTGTCGCCGGCGCTGCAGACGCCGATCGCGTTCGGTGCCGACCTCGTGCTGCACTCCACCACCAAGTACATCAACGGCCACAGCGACGTGGTCGGTGGCGCGGTGATCGCGCGCGATGCGGAGACCCATCAGCAGCTGGTGTGGTGGGCGAATGCGCTGGGCCTGACCGGCTCGCCGTTCGACAGCTTCCTGACGCTGCGCGGCCTGCGCACGCTGGACGCACGCCTGCGCGCGCACCAGGAGAACGCCGACGCCATCGCCGCGTTGCTGGAGACGCACCCTGCGGTGTCGAAGGTCTACTTCCCGGGTCTGGCCACGCATCCCGGCCATGCGGTAGCGGCGCGACAGCAGAGGGGCTTCGGCGCGATGCTGAGCCTGGAGCTAGAAGGTGGCGAAGAAGCCGTGCGTGCCTTCGTCGAGGGCCTGCGCTACTTCACCCTGGCCGAATCACTGGGCGGCGTGGAAAGCCTGGTGGCGCATCCGGCCACGATGACGCACGCCGCGATGACGCCGGAAGCGCGCGCCAAGGCCGGCATCTCCGACGGCCTGCTGCGCCTGTCGGTCGGCATCGAAGCGACCGACGACCTGCTGGCGGACATCACTGCCGCACTCGCGCGCGCCGAAGCCGTCGCCGCCGAATCCAAGCGCAAGCTCGCCGACGCATGAGCACGGTCGTCCGGCTTGCGACGGCACCGCGTACCGCGCCGAAGCTGGCGCTGCTCGGCACCGGCGTCGTCGGCAGCGCCTTCGTCGCGCGTTACCAGCGCCTGCAGGAGCGCGCACTGCCGGTGCCGGCCTTGGCCTGGCTGGCCAATTCCCGCGCCCTGCATGCGTGCGGGACTTCGGCACCGCGCGCCCTGCAGGAGGCGAACCAAGCGGCATCCCGCGAGGACGCCATTCCGCCGTGGGCCGAGGGCGAAGCACTGCGACCAGGCGACATCGTGGTCGATGCTACGGCCAGCGATTCGGTGGCCGACTGGCACGTCGAATGGCTGTCGCGCGGCGTGCACGTGGTGACCGCCAACAAGCTCGGCCTCGGGGGCGCATGGCTGCGCGCCGACGCGATCGCTCGCGCACGGGCGGGTTCCGGTGCGCGGTACGGCGACGCCGCCACTGTCGGTGCGGGGTTGCCACTGCTGCGCAGCCTGCGCGCGCTGGTGGACGGAGGCGACCGCATCCATCGCGTCGAAGGCGTGCTGTCGGGCTCGCTGGCATGGCTGTTCAACCAGTACGACGGCATGCGCCCCTTTTCCGGTTTCGTGCGCCAGGCGCGCCAGGCCGGCTACACCGAACCCGATCCGCGACTCGACCTGTCCGGCGAAGACGTCCGCCGCAAGCTGCTGATCCTCGCGCGGGCGGCAGGACTTCCGCTGCAGTCCGACGACGTCCGCGTGGATTCGCTGGTACCCACGGGACTCGCCGCCCTGCGGCTGCCCGCGCTCGATGCCGCGCTCAGCCAGCTGGATGCGCCGCTGGCAGCGCGCTTCAAGGAGGCCTACCGCCATGGCGCGCGGCTGCGCTTCCTCGGCCGTTTCGACCATGCGCGCGCCAGCGTGGGTCTGCAAGCGCTGCCGCTGGATCATCCGCTGTGTGGCGGCGGCGGCACCGACAACCGCGTCGCGATCTACAGCGATCGCTATCCCGAACAGCCGCTCGTCATCCAGGGACCGGGGGCCGGTGYCGATGTCACCGCGGCGGCCTTGCTGGWCGACGTGCTGGCGATCAGCGCGTCAGTCTAGAGGAGTGGGGAGTGAGGAGTGCGCGGCAAAGCCGGCAGGGCGGGAGATCATGAGCAAGCGCCTTCGCGCACCCCACTCCGCTCACTGCTGCTTCAAGGCGATGCGCCGGCTCACCTCAACGCGTCAAGCAGGGCGGCGTTGAAACGCGCCGGATCCTCCACCTGCGGCGAGTGGCCAAGCTCGGCGAACTCCACGAGCGTCGCGCCAGGGATCGCTGCTGCTACGCGCCTGCCCAGCACCGGATAGTCGCCGAGTCGCTTCGCGACGTCCGGCGGGGCAAGATCCTTGCCGATGGCGGTGCGATCCTTCTGGCCGATGAAGAGCGCGGTTGGCACCGCGATCTTCGGGAACTCGTAGACCACCGGTTGGTTGAAGACCATGTCCGACGTCAGTGCCTGGCTCCACGCCACGGCCTCGCGCCCGTCGCCGGCATACATGCCGCCCAGCATGCGCACCCAGCGTTCGTAATCCGGCCTCCATTGGCCGGAGTAATACACGGTGCGCTGGTAGTCGCGGATGCTGTCGAAAGTCGTTTTAGACTCCCGCGCATACCAGCCATCGATGCCGCGCCACGGCACGCCTTCGGCCTTCCAGTCCTCAAGGCCGATCGGGTTCACCAGCAGCAGGCGCTCCGTGTCCTCGGGATACTGCAGCGCATAGCGCGCCGCGAGCATCCCGCCCATGGAATGTCCGACCACCGACGCACGTTCGATACCCAGAGCCGCAAGCAATGCATGCGTGTTGGCCGCCAGCTGGCCGAACGAGTAGTGGTAGTGCGGCGGCTTGCTGGATTTGCAGAAGCCGACCTGGTCCGGCACGACGACGCGATATCCGGCGCCGGTCAGGGCGTCGATCGCCGATTCCCAGGTGGCCGCGCAGAAGTTCTTTCCGTGCAACAGCACGACGGTACGGCCGTTCGGCGTGGCCGGCGCGATGTCGAGGTAGGCCATCTCCAGCGGTTGCGCCTGCGAGGTAAAGGCGAAGATCTTGACGGGATGCGGATAGGCGAAGCCCTCCAGGCGCGCGCCATGGCGGGGCAGGGGCTCGGCCTGGGCGACGGCGGCTAGCGACATCGCGACCGTGGCGAGCAGGGCGTGGAGGGTCTTCATGCTGGATCTTCCGCGACATGGCGGGCCAGCGTAGCGCGCACGGCGTGGAGAGGCGTCAAGGCTGCCGCGTGTGCGACGGCAGCCTGTCCGGGTGATGCGGTCCGCGCAGGGCGAGGTGGCCGCGGCGAACGAGTTCGGCGGGATCGCGCCGGACCTGGTCGGCATCGAGCGCGGGCAGCGCCAGCGGCGTGGCTTCGTACAGTGCCCAGCCGTTGCGCCCATGCGCCTTCACCTCGTACAGCGCACGGTCCGCCAGCGAGACGAGTTGCTCCCACCCCAGCAGGTCCGGCGCGCTGGCGAACGGCGGGTAACCGATCACGCCGAGCGATGCCGTCACCTGGAGGCGCGCGCCCGCCACGTCGACGGGCTCTGCGGCGATCGCCAGGCAGATGCGGCRCCCCAGCGCATGCAGTTCGTGGCGTGGCATGGGGCGGAAGACCATGAGGAATTCCTCGCCGCCCCAGCGGATGACGTAGTCGCCGTCGCGCGACAGCGTGCGCAGCCGGTGCGCGACGGTCTGCAGTACGTGGTCGCCCGCCTGGTGGCCGTGGCCATCGTTGATCGACTTGAAATGGTCGATGTCGAGCAGCGCGAACGCCAGCACGTCCACGCCCGCCGCGAAGCCGGGCATGCGCTGGTAATAGGCGATGTCGGCCGGCAACTGGCGGGTCAGGTAGCGACGGTTGTGCAGGCCGGTCAGCGGATCGGTCAGGCTGATCGCTTCCAGCTGGCGGTTCGCCTGCTGCAGGTCGCGCGTGCGCTGCTGCACGAGGCGTTCCAGCGCGACGCGCCGGTTGTGGTGGCGCCGCAGCACCCAGCGGTTGGACAGCAGCACGAGGATCGCGAGTGCGAGCGCGAGCAGCAAGTAGAACCACGGGCTTTCGTAGAAGTACGGGGCGATGGAGAACGCCTGGGTGGCGGCGGCTCGCCCCGACACGCCACTGTTGTTGGTGCCGAGCACTTCGAAGACGTAGCGCCCCGCCGGCAGGTTGGTGTAGGTGGCGCTGCGCTGGTGCGGATCGTCGAGCAGCTTCCACGCGTCATCGTAGCCCTTCAGGCGGTACCGGATGTCGATATGGTCCGAGGCCTGGAAACTGAGGGTGGTGAACTCGAAGCGCAGGTCGCGCGCGCCACTCGGCAAAGACCATTCGGTGGCGCGTTCCGCCGGCCGCCACTCGCCCTGGACCTGTACGCGCTCGATCACCGATTCGGGTACGTAGTCGTTCGCGAGCGACTGGTCGGTCGCCATCACCACCACGCCGTCGCGCGTCGGCAGCCACRGTGTGTTGTCGACCATGAAACCGCGGCTGTTGCCGGCGCCGTTGCAGCAGTCGCCCTTCTGTCCACCATGGCGATCGCCRCGTTCGTTGAGCAATGTCCGCGCCGTCACGCGGAAGGCCGGGTCGTCGGCGGCGGTCAGCAGGTCCGCCACCGGCACGCGGTAGATGCCGCGCAGGCCCGCCGCCCAGAGGAATCCGCGGGCGTCTTCGGCGAAGAAGAACGGCGCGTTCGCCGGGATGCCGCGCTTCTTGTCGAGGCGCGTCCAGCGCTGGCCGTCGAACAGCAGCAGCAGTTCTTCCGACAGCGCCCCCACCAGCCACTGGCCGCCGGCGAGTTCGTGCAGCGAAACGACGTGCGGCGCGTCCAGACCGGTGCCGGTGAACGGCACGGCGATCAGGCGGTCGTCCACGAATTCGTAAAGGCCGCTCTGCGTGCCGACCAGCAGGCGTTCGTCGCGCGTCTCCATCAGCACGCGCACGCGCACGTCGCGCAGGCCCGCGGATTCGCCGTAGTGCTTCAGGCGTCCATCCTGTTCGCGGTACAGGCCCGTGCTGGTGGCGAACCACAGGCGACCGCGGCGGTCGCGCACGATGCCGTTGACTTGGGCGGCATCCATGGCGGCCAGCATTGCCGGCCGTTGCACCCGGCCATCGCGATACAGCGCCGCGCCGTCGCGGGTACCGATCCACGTCTGCCCGTTCTCGGGCAGCAGGCTGTAAGCGGCGGGATGGGGAAGCGCCCGGCCGGGTACCACCGTGCGGAAGCGCCCGGCGTCCAGCACGCTCACGCCGTCGTCGCTACCGACCCACACGCGGCCATCGGGGGCCTGCGCAGCCGACCACAGCAACGGCTGGTGCAGGCCCTCGGCGCGGCTGTATCTGCGCGTCCAGCCATTCCACGCGCGGCTGGCACCTTCGTTGTTGCTGCCGAGCCACAGGTTGGACTCGCGGTCCTCGTAGAACGCCCGGATTTCCGCCAACGGACCCTCGGCCGCGATACGTTCCAGCAGCCGTCCTGCCTGCAGGCGGTAGAGCGTGTCACGAGTGCTCGCCCACAGGATGCCGTCGCGGTCCCCGTAGAGCGCCTGTACGCCTCCGCTGGCCGGTGCCACGTCGCGCTGCGGCTGCCAGTGCTGGCCCACGAGCGCGAACAGGCCGGCATCGCAGCCGGCCCACAGTCGGCCATCGTGGCGCGCCAGCGACGTGACGGTGGCCAGCGCCGCACGCGCAGGCAAGGCGAGGATCCGCTCGCCCGCGCCGTCGAATACGTGCACCCGGCCGCGGCCGCCGACCCAGAGCGCGTCGTCGTCATCCACGTGCAAGGCCAACGCGCCGCCATCATCGAGCGGATGGAGCATCCGCAGCCGATCGGCCGCCACCGTCATGACGCCGCGGTTCGTGGCGACGATCAGGCGGCCGCGGCCATCGCGCGCCAGTGCGCGTACGTCGACCACGCCCGGCGCCTCGCCGGGAGCCAGCGCGATCGTGCGGATGCGGTTGCCTTCGCGCACCGCCAGACCCTGCGGCGTGCCGATCCACAGCCGGCCCTCGCGGTCGGTCTGCAGCGCCTGGATCCAGGTGCTGGGCAGTTCGGGCGTGTTGTCCAGGTCGAAATTGGTGAAGCGCACGCCATCGAAACGGCTCAGGCCCGCCTGCGTGCCGAACCAGAGGTAGCCGGGCTTGTCCTGGGCGATGGCCAGCACGCTGAGCTGGGGCAGGCCCTGTTCCAGGCTCCAGTGGTTGCGGACGTAGTGATGGAACGACTTGGACGGGTCCAGCGCGTGCGCCGTCGGACAAAGCGCGGCCATCCCGCCCAGCAGGGGCAGGCACCAGGCCGCCAGTCGGCGCCGCCACGAGGGCATGCCGCGGCGGGTCTTGTCGACGGGGTCGGACAGGACGCGTCTCCGGTAAGTGGGTTTACCAAGAACGGTATCGGCGCGGGGCGGCCGCGCTAAAGGGCCGGGAATCCCCGCCCACCCAGGGTCGCCTCGCGGTCGTGAAAACGCGGTGGGTGCCGCTGTGTGGCCAGCCTGGCCGAGATCCAGTACCCCGGTCGCGCTGTGTCCTACCCGGACTGCATGGGAGCCGGATCCGTTCGTGGTGAGCCTGTCGAACCAACCTCTTTGTGAGGAGTTGGCAGGGACGTCGTGGCCCGGGTAAGGCCGAAGGCCCGACCCGGTGAGCCACGTGAACTGCAATTCGGAAGGCCATGCCCCGCACGTTCGCGGGTCTATCGGACCCCGGATGCGCTCCGCTTGCTTGGACTACCCTGGCGTGAGCGCGAATGGATCGCCTGCGTGCCGGCCAACCTCTCATCCATTCGGGTTGTAGATGTCGAAATCCAATGAAATACCCCTCTCTCCCAGGGCGAGGAGCACTTTCGCCGAAAGCGGCAAGCCATCATTGAAACTCTCCATGAAGATGCCGCAGAACACGTCTGGCTTGTAGCGGGACAAAGACGCCCAAATGCCTGAATCGGAGGGGAGCTGCTCCAAGAGTTCGACGATCTGCGCCTCGAGATTCTCGGGTTCGCGACGCTCGGCGTGGAGTCTCCAGCTTCCTCGCTTGGCTAGGCGCACGACACCGGCTCTGCGACTGATGTCATCGCCCTTGCGGCAGGACTCGGTTGGGGCGACGCCCAGCAGTGCGGTGATTTCCTCGGGTACGAGATCTTCCCCGAAGAATCGAAGCGTCGCCTCCGAGTGGTGGAGCGTGCCCATCGGATCTAGCACTCGATGACGTTCACCGCCAGCCCGCCGCGGCTGGTTTCCTTGTACTTGTCCTGCATGTCGCGCCCGGTGTCGCGCATGGTCTTGATCACCTTGTCGAGCGAGACCTTGTGCTTGCCGTCGCCGCGCATCGCCATGCGGCTGGCGTTGATCGCCTTCACCGCGCCCATCGCGTTGCGCTCGATGCACGGGATCTGCACCAGGCCGCCGATCGGGTCGCAGGTCAGGCCCAGATTGTGCTCCATGCCGATCTCCGCCGCGTTCTCGACCTGGCTCGGGCTGCCGCCCAGTGCCGCGACCAATCCGCCGGCCGCCATCGAACAGGCCACGCCCACCTCACCCTGGCAGCCGACTTCGGCGCCGCTGATGCTGGCGTTCTCCTTGTAGAGGATGCCGATGGCCGCGGCGGTGAGCAGGAAGTCGAACACCCGCTGCTCGCTGTTGCCCGGGCAGAAGCGGTCGTAGTAGTGCAGCACCGCCGGGATGATGCCGGCCGCACCGTTGGTGGGCGCGGTGACCACGCGGCCGCCGGCGGCGTTCTCCTCGTTCACCGCCAGCGCATACAGGTTGACCCAGTCCAGCACGGTCAGCGGATCGCGCATCGCGGCTTCCGGCTTGCTGGACAACTCGCGATGCAGCGTCGGTGCACGGCGTGACACGTGCAGGCCGCCGGGCAGCGTGCCTTCCTCGCGGATGCCGCGCGCCATGCACGACTGCATCGCGTTCCAGATCGCGCGCAGGCCGTCGCGGATCTCGTCCTCGCTGCGCCAGGCCTTCTCGTTCTCGAACATCAGCGCGGCGATGCTCAGACCGCTGCGCTGGCACTGCGCCAGCAACTCGTCGCCACTCTTGAACGGGTACGGCAGTGGCGTCTCGTCAGCGACGATGCGGTCCACCGCCGCGTCGTCCTGGTTGACGACGAAACCGCCGCCGACCGAGTAGTAGTCGCGCGTGGCGATCACCTCGTCGTTCGCATCGAAGGCAGTGAAACGCATGCCGTTGGTGTGGTACGGCAGCTTCTGCCGCTTGTT
>NZ_JBGFFG010000103.1:0-9104 GCF_056175765.1 Pseudoxanthomonas sp. LjRoot204_2
CTGCCAACGCCGCGGGCTGACGCAAGTACCGCCCAGCGGCGACAATGCCCGAATGACCGATCCGTGCAACATCGCCGCCAGCCTGCCCCGGCTGGCCCGCGAGCAGCCCGACCGCGTGGCCATGCGCTGCCCCGATGGCGCTGGCCGCTACACCCGCGAGCTCACCTACGCGCAGCTCGATGCCCGCAGCGACGCCATCGCCGCCGGCCTGGGTGCGTACGGCATCGGCCGCGGCAGCCGCACCGTGGTGATGGTGCGGCCCACGCCGGAGTTCTTCCTGCTGATGTTCGCGTTGTTCAAGGCCGGCGCCGTGCCGGTGCTGGTGGACCCCGGCATCGACCGCCGCGCGTTGAAGCAATGCCTGGACGAAGCCGAGCCCGAGGCCTTCATCGGCATTCCGCTGGCCCAGGTCGCGCGCCGCGTGCTGGGCTGGGCCAGGTCGGCGAAGAAGATCGTCACCGTCGGCACGCGCTGGGCCTGGGGCGRCACCACGCTGGCGAAGATCGAAGCGCGCGGCAGTGGCGCGGGTCCGCAGCTCGCCGACACGTCGCCCGACGATGTGGCCGGCATCCTGTTCACCAGCGGCTCGACCGGCGTGCCGAAGGGCGTGGTCTACCGCCACCGCCATTTCGTAGCCCAGATCGAACTGCTGCGCAACGCGTTCGGCATGCAGCCTGGCGGCGTGGACCTGCCGACCTTCCCGCCGTTCGCGCTGTTCGATCCCGCGCTGGGGCTGACCTCGGTGATCCCCGACATGGATCCCACCCGGCCCGCGAGTGCCGACCCGAACAAACTGCATGCGGCCATCGCGCGCTTCGGCGTCACCCAGCTGTTCGGCTCGCCGGCGTTGATGAAGGTGCTCGCCGACCACGGCGCACCGCTGCCCACCGTGCAGCGCGTGACGTCCGCCGGTGCGCCGGTGCCGCCCGATACCGTGGCGAAGATCCGCACGTTGCTCCCCGAGGGTGCGCAGTTTTGGACGCCGTACGGCGCGACCGAGTGCCTGCCCGTTGCCGTCATCGAAGGCCGCGAACTGGAATCCACGCGCGCGTCGACCGAAGCCGGTGCCGGCACCTGCGTCGGTCGCGCCGTGCCGCCGAACGAGGTCCGCATCATCCGCACCGTCGATGCGCCGATCGCCGACTGGCGCGACGTCGTCGTCGTGCCCGATGGCGAGGTCGGCGAAATCACCGTCGCCGGCCCCACCGCCACGGATACCTATTTCCGCCGCGACGCGGCCACGCGGATCGCCAAGATCCGCGAAGCGCTGCCCGACGGCAGCGAGCGCATCGTGCATCGCATGGGCGACGTSGGCTRKTTCGAYGGCGAAGGCCGGCTGTGGTTCTGCGGKCGCAAGACGCAGCGCGTGGAGACCGCCGACGGTCCGCTCTACACCGAGCAGGTCGAGCCCGTGTTCAACACGCATCCACAGGTCCGCCGCACCGCGCTGGTCGGCGTGGGCGAGGCGGGCCGGCAGCGGCCGGTGCTGTGCTACGAGCTGATGCCCGGCGTGGTCGCCGATCACGTGCGCATCGAAGCCGAACTGCGCGAGATCGGCGCGCGCCTTCCGCATACCGCACGCATCGGCGTGTTCCTGCCGCACCCGGGCTTTCCCGTCGACATCCGCCACAACGCCAAGATCGGCCGCGAGACACTGGCCGTGTGGGCCGCCACGCAACAGGAGCAACACGCATGAAGATCCTCGTCACCGGCGGCGGTGGATTCCTCGGCCAGGCACTGTGCCGTGGCCTGGTCGAGCGCGGGCACGAGGTCATCAGCCTCAATCGCGGCTACTACCCGGTGCTGCGCGAACTCGGCGTGGGCCAGGTGCAGGGTGATCTCGCCGATGCGCACGCGGTKCGGCACGCTGCCGATGGCGTCGATGCGGTCTTCCACAACGCCGCCAAGGCCGGTGCGTGGGGGAGCTATCGCAGCTACCACGACGCCAACGTGGTCGGYACGCAGAACGTGCTCGATGCCTGCCGCGCGCACGGCATCGGCCGGCTGGTCTATACCTCCACGCCCAGCGTGACCCACCGCGCCACGCATCCGGTCGAAGGTGGCACGGCTGACGACGTGCAGTACGGCGAAGGCTTCAAGGCGCCGTACGCGACGACGAAGACGATCGCCGAGAAGGCCGTGCTCGCCGCCAACGATGCTGCGCTGGCGACGGTCGCGCTGCGCCCGCGCCTGATCTGGGGCCCGGGCGACCACCAGATCCTCCCGCGCCTGGTGTCGCGTGCGCGCGCCGGCCGCCTGCGTATTGTCGGCAGCGGCGAGAACCACGTCGACACCACCTACATCGACAACGCCGCGCAGGCGCACTTCGATGCCTTCGACCATCTCGCGCCGGGCGCCGCCTGCGCAGGGAAGGCGTACTTCATCTCCAACGGCGAGCCCTGGCCGATGCGCAAGCTGCTCGACGCGCTGCTGGAAACGGCCGGCGCGCCGCGCGTGGACAAGCACCTGTCGTTCAAGGCCGCGTATCGCGTGGGCGCGGTGTGCGAGACGCTATGGACGGTGCTGCCGTTGAAGGGCGAGCCGCCCATGACGCGCTTCCTCGCCGAGCAGCTGAGTACCGCGCACTGGTACGACATGGCGCCCGCGCGCCGCGACTTCGGCTACGTACCGCGCGTGTCGATGGAGGAAGGGTTCGCGCGCCTGCGGGCCTGGCTGCGCGACCATCCAGTCTGAGACCGCACCGCCCGCTCTCCTTCACGTCCGAATCACGACGCTGAAGCCCGTCCATATCGGCGCTCCGGACACTCACGCGGCGATGACTCCCGGCATACCAGCATGGCGCACGCCACTACCGGCTGTACCACTGGCCAGATGCCAAAGGGAGTTTCCATGCTGCGCTACGCCATCATCTTTTTCGTCATCGCGCTCATCGCCGCCGTGCTGGGTTTCAGCGGCATCGCCGGCGCCGCCACCAACATCGCGTGGGTGCTGTTCGTTGTCTTCGTGATCCTGGCGATCATCTCGCTGCTGCGCGGCAAGCGCGTCTGACGCATACCGTCTCTCTCCGCCGGGACGGCATGATGCCGTCGAGCCCGCCCCGAGCCTGCATGAAGCAGGCGGACGGGCGGGCGGGGCGTACAGGGTTTGCCGCTAGAATGACGGCATGGACCTGTCTCCGTTCGATGTTCTGAAACCCCTCGCCGGCCGGGCGCTGGAAACCGCGCTGAACCAGGCGCTGGCGCTGGATCCCGACATGTCCGCGGCGTTGCTTCCGCTGGAAGGTCGCCGTATCCAGCTGAGGGTCGATACCCCGCCGCTCGCGATGGACATCACCGTCGGTGGCGGTCTGCTGCAGGTGGGACCTGCCAGTGAAGTCCTCGAAGCCGACCTGGCCGTGCAGAGCACGCTGGGTGGCTTGCTGGGCCAATTGCCCTTCTTACGCCGCGACCACGCCACGCCCGTCGGCAAGGTCAAGGTATCCGGCGATGCCGACCTCGCGCGCCGGCTGCAGACGTTGGCTACCCGTTTCGACCCCGACTGGTCGTTGCCGTTCACCCGTGTGTTCGGCGATGTCATCGGCGTGCAGGTGGCGAACGCGGTCCGCGCCGGCCTGCAGCAGGTGCGCACGGCCTCCGCCAACCTGGCCGAGAGCGCCGCCGACTATCTCACCGAGGAATCGCGCGACGTCGTCGGCCGCGAGGAACTCAATGCCTTCCATGACGACGTCGATGCGATCCGCGACGATGTCGAGCGCCTGGCGGTACGCGTAGGCCGTCTGGCGGCGCGCGTGGAGCATCGCGCATGAAGTCCGTGCTGCGGGCCAGCCGCATCGGTCGGGTACTGCTGCGCTATCGCCTCGACGACCTGCTCGACGGTACCCCGGTCGAGCCCTGGCTCCGCCTGGCGCGCCCGTTCGTCCCGCGGGCATCGGCCGAAATCGCAGCGCAGGCACGCGGTGCGCGCCTGCGGCTGGCGCTGCAGGAACTCGGCCCGATCTTCGTCAAGTTCGGCCAGATCCTGTCCACCCGCCGCGACCTGATCCCGCCCGACATCGCCGAAGAGCTGACCCTGCTGCAGGACCGTGTCGCGCCCTTCGACGGCGATCGCGCACGCGCGCTGGTCGAAGAGGAACTGGGCCGGCCCATCCACGAGGCGTTCGAACACTTCGACACGACGCCGCTGGCGTCCGCCTCGATCGCGCAGGTACATGCGGCCACGCTGCCCGGCGGGCGCGAGGTGGTGGTGAAGGTGCTGCGGCCCGACATCCGCAAGCAGATCGCCGGCGACATCGCGTTGCTGGAAAGCGTCGCCGCCATCGTCGAGCGCGCCCATCCGAATGCCGACAAGATCCGCCCGCGCGAGATCGTCGCCGAGATCGAGAACACGCTGGCGGCCGAACTCGACCTGCAGCGCGAGGCCGGCAATGCCAGCCTGTTGCGGCGCACCTGGTCCGAGTCGCCGGACCTCTACGTGCCCGAGGTGATCTGGTCGCACACCGCCGAGCGCGCCATGACCATGGAACGCGTGCGCGGCATTCCGTCCGACGACATCGTCGCGCTGGATGCCGCCGGCATCGATCGCCGCGCGCTGGCGGCCAAGGGCGTGCGCGTCTTCTACCAGCAGGTGTTCCGCGACAATTTCTTCCATGCCGATGCGCATGCCGGCAACATCTGGGTGGACCCGGAACGCAGGACCGATCCGCGCTTCATCGCGCTGGATTTCGGGATCATGGGCCAGCTCTCGCGCGACGACCAGTACTGGCTCGCAGAGAACTTCATGGCCATCTTCAACCGCGACTACCGCCGCATCGCCGAGCTGCACGTGCAGGCCGGCTGGATGCCGTCGCACATCCGCATCGACGAACTGGAAGCCGCCGCACGCGCCGTCTGCGAACCGTATTTCACCCGCCCGCTCAGCGAGATCTCGCTTGCCGAGGTGCTGGCCAAGCTGTTCCGCACCGCGCAGCGCTACGAGCTGACGCTGCAGCCGCAGTTGATCCTGCTGCAGAAGACGCTGCTCAACATCGAGGGCGTGGGCCGCCAGCTGGACCCGCAGATCGACATCTGGGCCGTGGCCAAGCCGGTGCTCGAGCGCATCCTCCTGGAACGCTACAGCCCGCAGCGCGCCGCGCAGGAATTCCGCAAGCGGCTGCCTGAAATCATGACGCACGCACCGGACATGCCGCGCCTGGTGCACGCCTGGCTGAGCCAGCAGGTGGACGGCCGCCATGAACTGTCGCTGCGCTCGAAGGACCTCACCGACCTCGCGCAGACCATGAAGGGCATGCAGCGCCGCGTGGTCGCCGCCATCCTCGGCGTCGGCCTGCTGATCGTGGCGGCCGTGCTCTATGGCCTGGAAGCAGGCGGCCCCAGCATCCTGTCGGTGCCCGCCTCCGCATGGATCGCCGGCATCGGCGGGCTGTGGGCGCTGCTGGCGGCGTGGCCCAGGCGATGAAGCGAGGAACGAAGAAAGAGACGTGAGGAGTGAGCGCACGCTTCGACGCCCTTACTTGCTCCTCACTCGTCGCCCAACCACCAGCCACCAGCCCAGCCACACCTGCACGGGCAGTGTCAGCAGACAGGCGAGAGTGAACCAGCGTGGGAAGTCATCCCACGCCAACCCCGTCGCGTAGACATCCAGCGCCAGGTACAACGCGAACAGCGCCCACGCATGCGCGGTCTTCGCTACCACCGCGACGCCGACCATCAGCGCGCTGCCCGCCACGCCGGCCAGGCACACCCACAGCAGGTCGTACGCCAGCCGCGCATCGCCCCCGCGAGGCAGGCCCAACAGCGCGGCGAGTTCGCCGCCGGCCACGTTCACCAGCGGAATGGCGAGGAAGGCGAGCACCAGCGCGGCGACGCTGCGCAACACGACGATCACGCGGTTCTGCATGCTGACGCGTTCGAGGGGGACAGGCCCCATTGAAGCATGGCGGCTGCCGCGTTGACGCGGGCGCAACGATTCCTTCGCGTGGCGTGCGCGCGGCGCGCGATAGGGTGATGCTTCATTCGCACGGGAGTCCTCCCCATGAGCCACCTGACCGGCAAACGCATCGCCATCCTCGCTACCGACGGCTTCGAGCAGTCCGAGCTGACCGAACCGATGCGGGCCCTGAAGGAACACCAGGCCCAGGTCGACATCGTCTCGCTGGAAAGCGGGCGCATCCAGGGTTTCAAGCACTTCGACAAGGGCGACCAGGTGCCGGTCGATCACGTCCTGTCCGAGGTGAGTGCGAAGGATTACGACGCCCTGGTCATTCCAGGGGGTCTGTTCAATCCCGATGCCCTGCGCGTGAACGACCAGGCGCTGGCATTCACCCGTGACTTCTTCGAGGCGGGCAAGCCGGTGGGCGCGATCTGCCACGGTCCCTGGGTGCTCGCCAACGCGGACGTGCTGAAGGGTCGCACCGTCACGTCGGTGCCGAACATCCGCAAGGACCTGGAGAATGCGGGCGCGAACTGGAAGGACGATGAGGTCATTGTCGACAAGGGCCTGGTCACCAGCCGTACGCCGAAGGACCTGCCTGCGTTCTGCGCCAAGCTGGTGGAGGAGATCGCCGAAGGCCAGCACAGCGGACAGCGACGATCGGCCTGATCCGGCGGGACGCCTCGCCGGTCAGTGCGGCGAGGCGGGTTTACTGGTCGGCGCGGGACCCGGTTTGCAGTACGGCAACGGCAGCGGGCCGTAGACCTTGGTCGTGCCGGCGAAGCCGCCCTGTTGCACGATGTAGACGGCATTCGTCTGAACGTCGACATGCAGGAAGTGCTGGTATCCATCCGCCACCGGCCCGGTGTCGGACAGCATGACCCCAGCGGCGTGCCGGCGACCCTGCGGCAGCGCTGTCATGACCGGCCAGCGCTGCTGTATGCCATAAGGGCCCACAAAGGGCTTCAAACGCGCGAGAGCGCAGGCCGCAGCCGCTTGCTCGCTCATGACCGGTGGTGGTGGCGCAGGCACCGAAGCCGCTCCGGTCGCATGCATCAGCACCAAGGCAATGAACGTTGCGGAAGGGATGGCCTTCTTCATTTCGTCGATGCCTCGCGGCGACTCACCAATGAGATGCTGCCCGCCTCGATCAGCCAGTTGCCCTCGGACGTGGCTACATAAAGCGGTGTTCGTGCCCACAGGCTCCAGAACACGTGCACTTCCGTGGGCGTGGGATCCAGCAAGTGCGTGATCGCCAGGGCGACGGTCTCTCTGGCTTTGTCCTCGGGCGGGCTCTCCAGTGCGATGCAGGTCCGCGTGAAGGGCCGCTGCTTGATGATGTTCTCTCCCGACGCATCGATATCAAGGCGATAGCTGCCGCCGATCGGGACCACGCCGGGTTGTGTCGTCCCGGGCAGCAGATAGACATTCCAGCCGCTCGCGTCGTTGGCAGCTGGAAGCACGACTGTGTTGTACGTCCGCGAGCAGGGCTCGAACGTCGCCGTAGACGCCGTCGTGCGCGCATGCGCGGCGCGCAGTTCGTACTCCGTCAATGCAGCGGGCTCGGCGAGCGCAAAGGCGTCTCCCACGACGCGGCCGTCAGCCGATACCGTAGCCCGGTATCTTGCGCGAGGCACCGGCTCGCTGCTGACGAAGGTCACCACGATGCCTTCCTCGCGCTGTTCGGTGATCCAGCCTCCCAATCGTCCCCGCTTTCCGTCTTCCCGGAACGACTCGATTCCGGTTACGGCATCGGAAGCGACCGCTGCCGCTTGGTCATGCAGGTAGATCGCCCRCCCGGTGGCTTCCGCATCGAGCAGCGCCTTGGTGACCTGTGCGTCGCCGACAGGCGCAGGCGATTCCTCCTGTGCGTGTGCGAACGGCGCGGCGACGAAAGCAGACAGCAACCAGGCGGAACGGACGGCAATGCACTTCATTCCCTGCATGATCGAACTTCCCAGTTCCCCGATGGAGCGCGACGTTACCGCAGTTCTTATACTGGAGCGAGTCGAGCCGGAGGATCACCATGCCACTGCTGCGTTCACTACTGATCGGGATGATCCTGGCCACCGTCGCCATGCCGGCCATCGCGGACGAGACACCGCTCCGCATCATGAGCTTCAACATCCGCCTGCCCGTCGAAAGCGATGGCGTGGATTACTGGGGGACGCGCAAGCCGCTCGCCGTGCGCATGTTGCGCGAGCAGCAGCCCGACGTGATCGGCCTGCAGGAGCTGGTGAAGCTGCAAGCCGAACACCTGGCGAGCGAGTTGCCGCAGTACGCTTGGTTCGGCCGTGGCCGCAACGCCGATGGCGGCGGCGAGCACATGGGCGTGTTCTACCGGAAGGACCGGCTGAAGGTCGTCGAATCCGGTGACTTCTGGCTATCCGACACGCCCGACGTGCCGGGCAGCATCACGTGGAACCATCTCTATCCGCGCATGGTGACGTGGGCGCTGTTCGAGCAGCGCAGCGACGGCAAGCGCTTCTACTTCTTCAACACCCACCTGCCGTACCGCGAGCAGGACGAAGCAGCGCGGGTGAAGGGCGCGAGCGCCATCGCGCAGCGCATCGCCACACTGCCCGCGAACGTGCCGGTGGTGCTGACCGGCGATTTCAACACCACGCCGGACAGCGAGGCGCATGCGGTGCTCGCCCGCACGTTGCAGGATGCATGGACGACAGCGCCGCGCGTCGAGGGCAGCGACGCCACGTTCCATGGATTCACCGGCGCCGCGGATCGTCGGATCGACTGGATCTTCGTGAAAGGCGTGACGCCGAAGTCCGCCACGTCGGTGACGACGCGCTGGCACCAGCGCTATCCGTCCGATCACTTTCCGGTGGTGGTGACGCTGCGACTGCCGTAGCCGCTCGGGCAAAAGATCGCCCTCGGCGCCCCGACGATGGGGCCCGGAATGCCAGACGCGGGGCGCAAGGTGCCATCGATGGCGTCGCGAGCATCATCGATGGGATTCGGAAGGCGATGGGATGGCCTTCGGAAAGCGATCGATCGGTTTCCGAAACCCATCGATGGGTCTGGATGTGCCATCGATGGCTTTCAATGTGAGAGAGATGGGTCTCAGAAACCGATCAATGGCATGCCAAGGCATCGTCGATCGCTTTCGGAAGCCCATCGTCGGGATTCCGAGTGCCATCGATGAGGCCCGGAGCCTTGCGCGCAGAGCTCAATGTGAGACGAATGGGGCTCGCAATGGG
>NZ_JBGFFG010000104.1:0-9013 GCF_056175765.1 Pseudoxanthomonas sp. LjRoot204_2
GCAGAGCATTGCGCGCGAAGAGTTCACCGAGGCCCAGCGCCTGTCGGCGATCATCGAGAAGGCCGATCCGAAGGCGCCGGCCCTCCCACGCCTGCAGCAGAGCATCGCAGCGGCGCAGCAGGCGGTCGCGCAGCGCGCGGTCACCGACGAAGCCACCAAGACGAAGGCAGACGAGGACGCACGCCTGCGCGAGCAGCAGCGGTTGGCGCAGCAGGCCGAACAGCAGCGCGCCAGCGAAGCCGCCGCCGCCCAGCAGCTGGCCCAGCAGCAGGAAGCCGCGCGGGCCGAAGCCGCACGGCAGGAGACCGAACGCCAGGCCGCCGCGCAGCGTGAAGCCGCCGAACGCCAGGCCGCCGCCACGCGTGCGGCCGTACCCGCCGCCGCTCCGGCGCAGACCCTCCGCGCGGTCAGCACGCCGGCGCCGCGCTATCCGCCGGAAGCGCTGCGGTCGGGCACGCAGGGCGAGGTGCTGGTCGAGATCACCGTCGGCGTGGACGGATCGGTCACCAATGCCCGCGTCGTGCGCGCCACGCCGGCACGCGTATTCGACCGCGAAGCGCTGAATGCCGTGCGCCGCTGGCGCTTCGAGCCGCTCGATGCGCCGGTCACGACACGTCGCACGATCGGCTTCAGCCCAGGCGGTTGAGCATCGGTCGCCTGCGGTACGCGAACCACGTAAACGCCGGCCTCGCGCCGGCGTTTCCGTTTGCGGCGCATGTCGACTGACAAAAGACCTGCGGCACTGGACGCCACCAGGGACGACGATTACTGTGCCGCCGCCCGCGTGACGGGCGAACATCACAACAACACGGAAGGATTCCATGAAGCGATTCAATGTTGCCGGCGCGGTTGCGCTGGCGTGCCTGACCCTCTCCACCACCGCCGCCGCCACACAGGCAGGCCAGTGGTACGGCCGTGCCGAGATCGGCCACAGCGACCTGGAGATCGAGGTCGACGGCCTGACGGCCGACGATACCGACACCGCCTACAGCCTGCGCATAGGCCATTACGTCACCCCGCACTTCGCCGTCGAAGGGTTCTATTCGATCCTCGGCGACCGTTCCATCCAGGGTATTTCCTACGACATGGATGCGGTCGGCCTGGGCGTGGTGGGCAAGAAGGCGTTCGGTGCCGACAACACCGGCTTCTTCATCGCCGGGCGTGCGGGCGCGCAGAGCGTCAATTCGAAGCTGAGCGCCGACGGCGTGTCGTTGCGCGAACGATCCACCAAGCCGTACGTGGGCGTGGGCGTGGGTTACGACTTCGACCACAACAACGGCCTCAGCCTGAACTACGACTACAACAAGGGCGACCTGTTCAACGCCGACGTCACCGCCCAGACGCTGACGCTGGGCTACGAATACCGGTTCTGAGTCAAAAAAAACGGCCACCGCACGGTGGCCGTTTTCTCATCCGGCAGGGAGCGCCGCCGTCATCCCGCGACGGCGAGCTTCTCCTGGTGGTAACGGCGCACCGCCGCGTACCACAGCAGCGCGGCCACGCCGAATGCCGCCGCCACATAGACCAGCCAGGTCTGCGCGCTGATGTATTCGTTGCGGATGACCTTCAGCAGCAGCTGGTTCTGCGCCAGGAACGGCACGGCGAACTGCCAAAGCTGGCTCTTCAGCGGGTTCGCCATCAGCGCGAACGTCGGGATCATCGGCAGCAGCATCAACCACGTCATGTGGCTCTGGGCTTCCTTCATGCTCTTGGCCGACGCGGCCAGGTACGTGAGCAGCGAGGTGCCGATGAAGAGCATGGGCAGCAGGATCAGCAGCATCTTGCCCATCGACAGGAACGACACGTTCAACTGCCGGCCCAGCGTGCCCGCGAACTGCGCACTGAACTTGAACGCCAACAGCGTCAACAGCAGGGTGGTCAGGCCGATCACGCACGCGGCGGCGATCTTGCCGCTGACCACCGCGCTGCGTGGCGCGGGTGTCGCCAGCAGGGGTTCCAGCGATTGCCGTTCGCGCTCGCCGGCCGTCGCGTCCAGGATCAGGTACGCGCCACCGATGAACGAGGTGAGGATCAGCAGGTAGGGCAGCAGCACCGATAACAGCATGCCTTGCTTGGCTTCGGGCGTCGCCAGGTCCTGCATGCCGATGTTGACGGGTCGCGCCACCGACGCATCGACGCCGCGTGCCAGCAGGCGCAGCGCGCCGACCTGCTGCGCGTAAGCCGACAGGGCGGCGTTGACACGCTGCGTGGGGATATCGGCGTCGCGGCGCGTGCTGTCGCGGATGATCTCCACCAGCGCCGGACGCCCGTTCCGCCAGTCCTCCGCGTAAGCGGGACTGATCCGCAGCGCGACGTCGATCTCCTGCGACCGGATCGCGGCATCCAGGTTGTCCGGCGCCTTGGCGGGGGTGATGCCGTTGGTGGCGAGGAACTTCACCAGGTTCGGCGCATGCTCGGCGCCGACCATCGGAATCTCCAGGGTCTTGTCGACCTGCGTGCGGATGCGGTTCTCGGTCAGGTAGCCCATGCCGAGCATCAGCGCCGGATAGAGCAATGGCCCCAGGAACAACGCCAGAGCCAGCGTCCGGCGGTCGCGCGACAGATCGCGCAACTCCTTGCGCATCACGGTGAAAACAGTGCGGAACATGTTCATGCCAGCAGGCCCTCCTCCGAACCGATCACCTTGACGAAAGCATCCTCCAGGTTGTCCTCGCCCGCCTGCGCGCGCAGTTCGTCGGCGGTGCCGGCGGCGACCACGGTGCCCTTGGCGATGATGACGATGCGGTCGCACAGCGCCGCGACCTCCTGCATGATGTGGCTGGAGAAGATCACGCAGCGGCCTTCGTCGCGCAGCTGGTGCAGGAAGCTGCGCATCGCGCGCGTGGTCATCACGTCCAGGCCGTTGGTGGGTTCGTCGAGGATGACGTTGCGCGGGTCGTGCACCAGCGCCCGCGCGATCGCGGTCTTGGTGCGCTGGCCCTGGCTGAAACCTTCGGTCTGGCGATCGAGGATGTCGCCCATGTCCAGCGCATCCGACAACGCCCGGGTACGTTCGGCGATCTGCTTCGACGACAGTCCGTGCAGCTCGCCGAAGTAGGCGATGTTCTCGCGTGCGGTCAGGCGCTTGTACACGCCGCGCGCGTCGGGCAGCACGCCCAGTGCGCGGCGCACGGCGACGGGGTCCTGCGCGGTGTCGATGCCGTCGACCTTGACTTCGCCGCGATCAGGCGTCATCAGCGTGTACAGCATGCGCATGGTGGTGGTCTTGCCGGCGCCGTTGGGGCCGAGCAGGCCGGTGATCTGGCCGTCGTGGGCGGTGAAGCTGACGCCGTCCACGGCGGTGACTGTGCCGGTCTTGGTCTTGAAGGACTTGTGCAGGTCGTTGGCGATGATCATTCGGTCATGTCCATTGAAATGAAGTGGCGCGCGGTGGCGCGGCTCACGGTTCCCAGCCATTGAAGCTGGTGAAGGGAGGTACGTAATCGAGGCTGTCCAGGCATGTCGCGTCCAGGCCCTTGGCATCGGCGGTCTCCAGGAAGCGGCCCAGCAACTTGGGCATGCAGCCGACCGCGAACGTGCCGTGGCCCTGGCCCTTCAGCACCAAGTGGCGGCCGTTCGACAGCGTGCGCAGCACCTGCTCGCCGTAGCGCGGCGGGGTGACCGGATCCAGCTCGCCCGACGCGATGAGCGTGGGGATGTCGGAGTTCCAGGCGGTGTGGAAGTCCGCCGGCCGCTTGCCCGTGGGCCACGCCGTGCACTGCGTCTTCAGGGTGTCGCCGAGCAGGCTGCCGAGGACCGTGTCCGCATCCGCCGGATCGGCCTTCAGCAGGTCCGCGTCTTCGGCGCAGATCACCGACAGCTGCATGCCGTGCATGAACTGGTCGCCCACCTGGGTCTCCAGCAGCTTCGACAGCGACATCAGCGAGCCGTAGCGGCCCTGCTGCGCCTCGTTCAACACCAGCGGCAGCAGGGCAGCGCCCTGCGGGTAGTACGAGTACATGCGGGTGATGCCGGCGACGGCGCCCGCGGTGACCTCACCGGTGACGAGCTCGCCGGTGGACGGGTCGCGGTACTCGGTGCTCACCGGCGCGGCGGCCAGGCGCGTCATCAGTGCGCGCAGCTGCCCGCGCAGGTCGTCGCCGAAGCGCTCCTTGCAGGTCGGCGTCGCCTGGCAGCGCTGGAACTGCAGCGCCAGCGCAGCGTCCAGGTTGCGGGCGTGCTCGCTGCCCAGCACCAGTTCGTTCGGTACCACGCCGTCGATCACCACGCTGCGCGTGCTGTCGGGGTGACGCATGGCGTACTGCTGCGCCACGCGCGTACCGTACGAACCGCCGACCAGGTTGATCTTCGTGGCACCCAGCGCCTTGCGTACGCTGTCCAGGTCGCGCACCGCATCCGTGGTGGTGTAGAAGCGCGGGTCGGCCTTCAGCGACGCCGCACAGGCACGGGCGAACGCGGCCGCCGATGCCTCGCTCATGTCCTCCGGATCGCCGTAGGCGTTGCGGCCTTCGTCATCCTTGCAGGACAGCGGATTCGACTTGCCGGTACCGCGCTGGTCGACCAGCACGATGTGGCGCGACTTGCGCACCTCGCGGAAAGCCGCGTCGATCGACGGCCAGACCTGCACGGCCGACTGCCCCGGACCGCCGGCGAGGAAGAACACCGGGTCTTCGGTCGCCGCGCCCTCGTTGGTGGCCGGCAGCCACGCGATGTTCAACGCGACCTTGCGGCCCTCTGGCCTGGCCGGATCCTCGGCCACCTCGTACGTCGTGCATTGCGCTTCCACCGTCGTGGTGAGGTAGGGCGCGGTGAGCGTGCAGGGCGTGAAAGCCAGCGCGCCGTAGTGGCGAACGGCCTGCTGGTCGGGGCCCGGGGCCGCGCCGTTGCAGCCGGCGAGTATCAGGGCGCCCAGGGCTGGCGCGAGTGTTCGACGAAACTGGAATTCCATGTATCTGTCCCGTTGTAGGCTGGTTCCAGCATGCCATGACGACGTGGCAGGCCGGATGTGACCAAAGAAACGGGACGGCGTGCCGGGAAGCCCGGCATCGCGACGGGCTACTTGCTGCTGACGTACTTCTCGCGACGGATCTGGGGAACCGGCAGGCCGTGTTCCTTCAACGCCTCGAAGCAGGCGTCCACCATGTTGGGGTTGCCGCACAGATAGGCGATATCGCGCGCCGCATCGGGAGCGAACTCGGGCAGGAACTGCTGCACGTAGCCCTGGCGCACATCGGGATGGGGGTCGTCGGGCAGCTCGCGGGAGAAGCAGGGCACGAAGCGGAAGCCGGGATGCGCATCGGCGAAGGCCCGGAACTCGTCGCCGTACAGCAACTCGGCCGGCGTCCGTGCACCCTGCAGCAGCACGACCTCGACGCCGCGCTCGGCCATCAGGGCTTCCAGCTGCGGCAGCATCGAGCGGTAAGGCGTGACGCCGGTACCCGTGGCGATCAGCAGGTAGCGCGCGTTGCGGTCGCCGGGCATGAGGCAGAAGCGGCCGAACGGGCCGCTGGCTTCCACGTGTCCGCCTTCAGGCAGGCCCTCGAACAAGGCAGTGGCCGCACCGCCCGGCACGTAACTCACTGCGATCTCCACCGCGTCGCCCGGGCCCATCGCATGGTCGTGGATCGTCGCCAGCGAATAGCTGCGCTTGGTCGCGGTGCCATCGGCATAGGCGAAATGCACCTGGATGAACTGGCCGGGGATGAAATCCAATGGCTGCCCGTCGTCGCGGACGAAACTGTAGTGGCCGACGCTGGGCGCCAGCATGCGGCGTCCGACGAGCTTCAAAGGGAAATGCACGATCGCCAAGGCGGCTGGAACACTGTGTGGCCCGGGTCGGCCCCGGCGGGACGCCTATAATAAGCGCTCGCATCCCCCCGGGCGCCGTCGCGGCGCCACAAGGTATCCCATGGCGTCCACGACAACGGCTCCGGCGGCGGTTCCCGCGCTGGCCATCACCGACCTGCGCAAGGTCTACGACACCGGCGTGCAGGCCCTCAAGGGCGTCTCGCTGCAGGTCGAACCCGGCGATTTCTTCGCCCTGCTCGGGCCGAACGGCGCCGGCAAGTCCACCCTGATCGGCATCGTCAGCTCGCTGGTCAACAAGAGCAGCGGCCAGGTCGGCGTGTTCGGCGTCGACATCGACCGGGACCGCGACGGCGCGATGCGCCTGCTCGGACTGGTGCCGCAGGAAATCAACTTCAACATGTTCGAGAAGCCGCTCGACATCTGCGTGAACTACGCCGGGTTCTACGGCATCCCGCGCGCCGAAGCGCTGGTGCGTGCGGAAGAGGAACTCAAGCGGGCGCAGCTGTGGGAGAAGGCCAGCGTGATGAGCCGCACGCTGTCCGGCGGCATGAAGCGCCGGCTGATGATCGCGCGCGCCATGATGACCCGGCCGAAGCTCCTCATCCTCGACGAGCCCACCGCCGGCGTGGACATCGAGATCCGCCGCGGCATGTGGAAGACGCTGAAGGACATCAACGCCGCCGGCACCACCATCATCCTCACCACGCACTACCTGGAAGAAGCCGAGAGCCTCTGCCGCAACCTGGCCATCATCGACCGCGGCGTGATCGTGGAGCAGGGCCCGATGCGCACGCTGCTCGCCAAGCTGGACGTGGAAGGATTCCTGTTCGACATCGACGGCGACCTGCCGGCCCAGCTGCCGGTGATCGAGGGCACCACGCTGACGGCCACCGACGGCCACACGCTGGACCTCGACATGCCGCGTGCGATGGACCTCAACCGCGTGTTCGCCGCGCTCAACGACGCCGGCATCCGCGTGCGCTCGATGCGCACCAAGAGCAACCGCCTCGAGGAACTGTTCGTGCGCATGACCGGCAATGGCGATGGCACCAAGGAGAAGGCGGCATGAGTTCCCCGAACATGGTCGCGCTGGGCACCATCGTCCGCCGCGAAGTCGCCCGCATCCTGCGCATCTGGGGCCAGACCCTGGTGCCGCCGGCCATCACCATGACGCTGTACTTCCTGATCTTCGGCGGCCTGATCGGCCGCCAGATCGGCGACATGGGCGGTTATACCTACATGGAGTTCATCGTGCCGGGCCTGGTGATGATGAGCATCATCCAGAACAGCTACGGCAACATCTCCTCCTCGTTCTTCGGCGCCAAGTTCGGCCGACACGTCGAGGAGCTGCTGGTCAGCCCGATGCCTAACTGGGTGATCCTGCTCGGCTACGTGGCCGGTGCGGTGCTGCGCGGCCTGCTGGTCGGCGCCATCGTGCTGGTGATCGCGATGTTCTTCACCAAGGTGCGCATCCCGCACCCGCTGGTGACCATCACCACGGTGCTGCTGGGCGCGACGATCTTCTCGCTGGCCGGTTTCGTCAATGCGGCCTATGCGAAGAAGTTCGACGACATCGCCATCGTGCCGACCTTCATCCTCACCCCGCTGACCTACCTGGGCGGCGTGTTCTATTCGGTGACGCTGCTGCCGCCGTGGGCGGAAGCGCTGACCCACGCGAACCCGATCTTCTACATGGTCAACGCGTTCCGCTACGGCCTGCTCGGCACCAGCGACGTGCCGCTGTGGATTGCTTATGCGCTGATGCTGGCGTTCGTGGTCGGTCTGGGCGCGCTGGGGCTGTGGCTGCTGAAGAAGGGCGTGGGGCTGCGCAGCTGATGCGCCTGCTCGTACTTGGCGCCGGCGGCACCGGCGGCTATTTCGGCGGCCGGCTGGCGCAGGCCGGGATCGACGTCAGCTTCCTGGTGCGTCCCGCGCGCGCGGCGCTGATGCGCGAACGCGGCCTGCGCATCCGCAGCCCGCTGGGCGATGCGGATGTTCCCGCCCAGGTCATCACGGCTGAAGAACTCCGTGATGTCGCGCCGTTCGACCTGATCCTGCTGAGCTGCAAGGCCTACGACCTTGACAGTGCGCTGGACGCCATCGCTCCTGCGGTCGACGCGGGGGCGCGTGTGGTGCCGCTGCTCAACGGGCTGCGCCACTACGAACCGCTCGACGCGCGCTTCGGCTTCGATAACGTGCTCGGTGGGCTGTGCTTCATCAGCGCCACGCTGGGCCCCGACGGCGACATCCTGCACCTCGGCAAACCCGCATCGATGACCTTTGGCGAACGCGACGGGCAGGCATCGGAGGACCGTCTGAAGGCGCTCGCGGCCGCCTGCGCGCAGGCGGCCATCGATCACCTGTACACGCCGGACATCGCGCAGGCGCAGTGGGTGAAGTACAGCTTCCTGACCGCGCTGGCCGCCGGCACCTGCCTGATGCGCGCGCCGATCGGCACGATCGTGGCGTGCGAAGGTGGCGTGGACTTCATGACGGCATTGCACGAGGAATGCCTGGCGGTCGCCGCGGCGTCGGGCCGGCCGGTGCCGCCGTCTGCCCAGGCATCGGCGCGCGAAACGCTGACGGCCCCCGATTCGCCGCTGAAGGCGTCCATGCTGCGTGACCTGGAAGCGGGCCAGCGCATCGAGGCTTCTCATATCGTCGGCGACATGGTGCGTCGTGCGCGGTCCGACAGTGTCGACGTGCCGCGACTGCAGACCGCGTGGGTCGCGCTGCAGGCCTACGAACAGCAACGCGACGCATGAGCCCGGACGCGCCGCCGCCCTGGTTGCGGCGGCTGGTCGTGCTCGGCATGGGTTACACGGGTACGCGTTTCGCGCAGCGCCTGCGGGCGCACGGCGTGCGCTGCGTGGGAACGACACGCACGCCCGACCCCGAAGACCCGATGCGCCACCGTTTCGATGGCCGGCTGCCGGTCGATCCCCGCCTGCTGGATGCGCTGGCGCAGGCCGACGCCATCCTCGGCTCGATGCCGGCCGGTGCGGACGGCGATCCCGCGCTGCCGTTGCTCGCCGATGCGCTGGCCTCGAACGAACGGCTGCGCTGGTCGGGCTATCTCTCCTCGACCGGCGTGTATGCGGACCGGCAGGGCGGCATCGTCGACGCGGCATCCGTCGCCGACGGCACCGATGCCACCGCGCGCATGCGGCTGACAGCGGAACGGCAATGGCGTGAACTCGCGCGGCGACGCGGCATCCCCTGCGGCGTGTTCCGGCTCGCGGGC
>NZ_JBGFFG010000105.1:0-8947 GCF_056175765.1 Pseudoxanthomonas sp. LjRoot204_2
ACTCACGACCGCCCCGTTCAGCGCCAGCCGGTCGCGCAGCCGGTCGTGCCCGGGCGGATAGACCACGTCCGGACCGGTGCCCACCACCGCCACGGTGGTGCCGCTGCCGATCGCCAGTGCGGCCTCGTGCGCCGCGGCGTCGACGCCACGCGCCATTCCGCTGACCACCACGATGCCGGCGGACGCGAGCGCCCGCGCGAAGGCCTGCGCGTTGTCGCGGCCGCCGCTGGTGGGGGTGCGGCTGCCGACGACCGCGACCGCCGGGCGCCACAGCAGGCTGGGGTCGCCATCGACGAACAGGGCGAACGGTGGGCTGGACATCGCCCGTAGCGGGGCCGGGTAATCGGCATCGTGCCAGCCGATCAGATGGTGGCCGTCGACCTGCAGCCAGCGCAGCGTGCAGGCCAGCGCTTCGTCCTCGCCCTTCTGCTGGAGCTGCGCGATCCGCGGGCCGTCCAGTCCCTCCGCGCGCCAGGCCATGGCGCCAGCGGCCATGGCCGCACTCGGTGAACCGTATCGTTCCAGCAGGCGACGACGCGGCAGGACGGGGCCGCCGGCCAGGACCAGCCGGGCCAGCGCGATCAGGTCATCGTTGGGCATGCGCCCAGCGTAGGCGCCAAACGACGACGGCGCCCTCGGGCGCCGTCGCGGTACCGCGTAGGAATTACCCGAYGCGCGTCAGTAGGTTGCGTCCGGATGTTTCAGCTCGTAGCCGACGCGCGTGGCTTCCACGCCTTCCATGACCAGCGCGTAGCTGACCTTGTCGAAGGTGCGGAACACCATGGCATGGCTGGCGTACTCGTCCGGCAGACTGACGCGACCGGCCCCGGACTTGGGCGACTCGCTGACGCGCGAGGATTCCGGATACGCCATGCGGTTGGCCGTGTGGCTGCCATTGCGCCAGACGGAGAACACCGTGCCATTGTCGACGCCGTCCAGCCGGCCGCCGGAGATGGCGATCACGTCGCGCGGACCGCCCGATGTCAGGGCATCGGCCACCGCCAGCACGCGCAGCTTGCCGGCCGGATCGCGGGCGGGCGGGTGCGGGAAGAAATGCAGGTCGTAAGGCTGGGCATCGACCGGGATCAGGCGGTCGCCGACGCGGACTTCGTGGCCGCCGATATCGGCGACCAGGGTGCTGACCTCGGTGCCCGGCACGACGCCGCGGGTGAAAGTGGCCACGTTGACCCGGACCAGCTCGTAACCCAGGAACTCGCCCTTGCCGCTCTGCTCGACGATGTCCTTCCACTGGTCCACTTCGCCGCGAATCRAACGGCCGCGGAAATCGAGATCCTGGGCGCGCGGATTGTCGGTGAAGCGGGCGGTGGGCCGCACGACCAGGTAACGCTGGCCGGGCTGGCCGGCATCGAGGCCGCGCACGTAGATGTTGTGGCCGCCGGAGGCGCGCAGGCGGTCTTCGTCCAGGCCGGCGACATGCGGCAGCTGTTCGAAGCTGTCCACCACGCGGCGATCCTTGAGGAACGGCTCGATGTCGGACAGCGGGATGGCGTTGAGCGGGGCATCCTGGCGCGGCCCCGGCTGCACCGCGACGCGGTCCAGGTAGGCCAGGCTGATGACGTCGCCCGGGTAGATCAGGTGCGGGTTCTGGATCTGCGGGTTGGCCTGCCAGATCTCCGGCCACAGCCACGGCTTCTTGAGGAAGCGCGCGGAAATGTCCCACAGCGTGTCGCCACGCTTGACCACATAGGTATCAGGATGGCTTCCCGCCATCTCGGCGGCAGCCGCATAGGTGCCGACGGTCAGCACCGCAACGGCGAAAACCGTACGAAAACATTTAAACATGGCGGTATCTACCTGATTCCCCGACAGGTGGTCAGCACTATAGTCCAGAAAACCCGGCGCAACGCAAGCGCCCGCGTTAGAATTCGTGAGGCCTTGCCGGATTCCACTGGCGCCCCCATCCCGAGACGTACCATGGCCCTGCTTCCCATCCTCGAATTCCCCGATCCGCGCCTGCGGACCAAGGCCGCGCCGGTCGATGCCGGATATGTGACGACGCCCGCTTTCCAGCGCCTGCTCGACGACATGTTCGAAACCATGTACGACGCGCCCGGCATCGGCCTGGCCGCCAGCCAGGTGGACGTGCACCAGCGCTTCATGGTGATCGACATCAGCGAAGAGAAGAACCAGCCGCAGGTCTTCATCAACCCCGAGCTGAGCGACAAGGCTGGCGAGCAGGTCTACCAGGAAGGCTGCCTGTCCGTGCCCGGCATCTTCGCCGACGTCACCCGTGCCGACGAGGTGACGGTGCGCTTCCTCGACCGGCAGGGCCAGCCGCAGGAGCTGCGTGCCGACGGCTTGCTGGCGGTCTGCATCCAGCACGAGATGGATCACCTGGACGGCAAGCTGTTCGTCGACTACCTCTCGCCGCTGAAGCGCGAGATGGTGCGCAAGAAGCTGGCCAAGCAGCGCAAGCACGTCGCCTGACGTGCGCGTGCGGCGGGACCGGATGACCGGGCTGTCCCCGCCGGCTCCCCTCTCCCTTCCAGAAGCCTGCCCCCCATGAGAATCGTCTTCGCCGGCACGCCGGCGTTCGCCGTGCCCTGTCTCCGCGCGGCGCATGCCCACCATGAAGTCGTCGCCGTCTACACACAGCCCGACCGGCCTGCCGGCCGCGGCCGCGGACTGACGCCCTCGCCGGTGAAGCTGGAGGCGATACAGCGCGGCATCCCGGTGCTGCAGCCGTTGTCGCTGAAGAAGAAATCCACCCAGGATGCGCTGCGCGAGATGCAGCCTGACGTGATGATCGTCGTGGCCTACGGCCTTATCCTGCCGCAGGCGGTGCTCGACATTCCGCAGTACGGGTGCTGGAACGTCCATGCGTCGCTGCTGCCCCGCTGGCGGGGTGCGGCGCCGATCCAGCGCGCGATCGAGGCCGGCGACGACGAGACCGGCGTCTGCCTGATGCAGATGGAGGCCGGTCTGGATACAGGGCCGGTGCTGCTGGCGCAAAGCCTGCCCATTGGACCTGACGACACCGGCGGCCAGCTGCACGACCGGCTTTCCGACCTGGGCGCGCAGGTGCTTCGCGATGCGCTGGGGTTGTTGCGTGCCGGGATCCGGCTTCCGCCGCACCCGCAGTCCGACGTGGGCATCGAGTATGCGCGCAAGTTGGACAAGGCCGAGGCGAAGCTGGACTGGGCGCAGCCCGCCGACGTGCTGGCGCGCAAGGTGCGCGCGTTCAGCCCGTGGCCCGTCGCCGAAGCACAGGTCGCCGGGGAGCGTCTGCGCATCCATGGTGCCGTGCCCGTCGACCACGGGCATGCCGCAGCCCCCGGGACCTTGCTGGCCGCGAACAGGCAGGGTCTGGACATCGCCTGTGGCACGGGCGTGCTGCGCCTGCGCGTCGTCCAGCGGGAAGGCGGCAAGGCCATCACCGCGGCGGACTACCTCAACGCGCGGCGCGACCTGGTGGCCTCATGACGACCCAGGCCGGCGTCGCGGTGCGGGTCATCGCGACCCGCGTCGTGGACGCCGTGATGCATCGGGGTCGCTCGCTGAAGGCCGAGCTCGCCGCGAACCTGCCCCGCATCGAGGATGCGCGCGACCGCGCGCTGCTGGAGGCGATCTGCTTCGCTGCCCTGCGCTCGCGCGTGCGCGGCGAGGCGGCGATCGCGGCCTGGATGAGCAAGCCCCCGGGACCAGCCGACAGCGAGCTGCGCGCGCTGTTGCACGTGGGGTTCGCGCAACTGGTGGTGATGGCACTGCCCGCGCATGCCGCACTGTCCGCCACGGTGGAAGCCGTGCGGGCGTTGGGGCGACCGCACCAGGACAAGCTGGTGAATGCGCTGCTGCGGCGCGCGCAGCGCGAAGGCTTGCCGACGGTGCCTGCCGACGCGGCCTGGCCCGCCTGGTTGCGGCGGCACGTACGCACGGACTGGCCGCAGCAGGCCGACGCGATCTTCGCCGCCAGCCAGTGCGAGGCGCCCCTGTGGCTGCGGGTGAACCGCCGGCACGGCACGCGCGAGGCGTATCGGGGGCGGCTTCAGGATGCCGGCATCGCGGCCGAGACCGCCGACGGCGTGGCGGATGCCCTCCTGTTGCGGGCGCCCGTCGCGGCCACCACGTTGCCCGGCTTTGCCGAGGGCCATGTGTCGGTGCAGGACGGTGCCGCCCAGCGTGTGGCGGATCTGTTCCACGATCTGCCGGCCGGTGCGCGCGTGCTGGACCTGTGCGCAGCCCCCGGTGGCAAGTCCGCGCATCTGCTCGAACGCGATCCATCGCTGCAGCTCGTGGCGCTGGATATCGATGCGCGCCGCCTGCAGCGGGTGCGCGAAACACTGGAGCGCGTGGGCGTGAGTGCACGCCTGCACGCAGCCGATGGTGCCGATCCGGCGTCGTGGTGGGATGGACAACCGTTTGACGCCGTGCTGCTCGATGCGCCCTGCTCCGCCACGGGTATCGTCCGGCGCCAACCTGATGTCCTGCTGCACCGCCGTGCGGAGGACATGGTGGCATTGACCGGCCTGCAGGCGCGCCTGCTCGACGCGGCATGGCAGGTGCTGCGCCCGGGCGGCCGGCTGGTCTACGCCACCTGCTCGCTGCTGCGAATGGAAAATGCAGAGCAACTCGCGTCGTTCAGGGCAAGGCATGCCGATGCCGCGATGGAGGCACTGGGTGACGCGTGGGGTCGCGCCGATGATGGTGGCAGGCAGCGGCTTCCGGGCGAGCAGGACATGGACGGGTTCTTCTATGCCGCACTGCGGAAAGCGTGAGCCCGGTTGCAGGACGTCGCATATCACCCGCGCGTCGTTGCAGGGGTGTGCCGTGAAGGCGCGCGGCTGACGCATACTTGCGCACCGCGGGCGGTTCGAGTGTCGCGCGGTCGCGGCACGAACGTGCCGCGATGGCGGTCGCGCCCGCGACAGTGCGGAGACCGCCGCCTTGATCGTCACGTCGAAATGCGCAGGACCGGAAGCTATGCAGGACAGGAGTGAACGTCGACAGGAGGTCGCGCGCGGGCTGACATGGCTGGCCGGCTTCGCCGCTACCGCCTTGCTTGTCGTGCCCAAGGGCCTGTCCGTGTTCGCCGCTCTGATGTTCCTCGCCACGTTGCTGGCGCTGCCGGACGCGCTGCGCGATCGGCGCGCCGTGCCGCGTGCCGTGTATGCGCTGCTCGCCGTCGCGGTGTTCGTGATCGCCGTCGCTGCCACGTCGATGTGGCGAGGCGATGCGCGGCTGGCCGAACTGGACAACCCATCGCGCACCTTGCTGCTGCCATGGTGCGCCTGGCTGGCCTGGGTAACGCGCGTGCGCCTGTCCGGCCTGTGGTACGGCGCCTTGGTCGGGCTGCTGGTCGCATCCGCCGTATCGATCGCGCAGTCGGCGTTGGGCGTGGATCGGGCAGGCAGTGACGCCAACCCGATCGTGTTCGCCAATGCCGTGTTGGCGCTGTCGGTGGTCGCGGTGTTCTGCAGGCCCGCGGACGAGCGGGGAAGGATGCGCCTGCTGGTGCTGGCGGCCATCGTACTGGCCAATGTCGCGGTCACCCTGAGCGGCAGCCGCGGCGTGTTGCCGGGTCTGGGACTGGTGGTGCTGATGTGGCTGGTGGGCACGGCGCCGCGCCGTCGCTGGTGGCGGCTCGGCGGCGCGGCCGTCGTGCTGGCGGCGCTTTTCGTCGCGATGTGGACGGTGCCGTGGTTGTCCACCCAGTTCCGTCTGGATCAATTGCACGCGGACGTGGCCGGCCTTTCCCAGGGACAGGTGGACAAGCCCATCAGCGCGCGTATCGCCCTGCTGTCGGTGGCCTGGGACGCGTTTCGCGAAGCGCCGCTCACGGGGACCGGCATCGGCGGGTTCGCCGAGCGGATCGATGACAGCCGGTACTGCCTGGGACGAGAGCGGCATTTCTGCGGACTGGAGCACGCGCACAACGACATCGCCCAGTGGGGGGCGACGATGGGCGTGTTCGGTATCGCAGCACTGGCCGCGCTGTACCTGGTGCCCCTGCTGATCGCTGCGCGCCAGATCCGGCAGGCCCGGCTCGACCGGCCGCGCGGCGCGCCCTGGACCGCAGGCATGCTGGCAGCGACCTATCTGGTGTCCGGCCTGACCCAGTCGATGTTTTCCCACGCCCTGAGCACCAGCGCCTTCGTGGTGCTGGCTGGGTTGCTGCTGGGCAGTGGGATGGTGGCGTCACGGGGCTTGAGCGAAACCCGTTCACATTCGTGAATTCAGGTGAAACGTACCGCGGCCGTGCTTGATGGCTCTCACAATCGAGTCATGGAGCGATTTCTAGAATCGGCGCTCCACCGCCTCTCTTTTCTCCAATGCCGCACGTGAACCTGATCGGTTGGGACAACGGTGTCGGCCTGAGCCGCGATCTCCGTCTCATCGAACAGGCACTGCGAGACGCCGGCTATCGGGTCAGCCTGCAGCCGGCGCGCGGCCGCGGCAAGCTGAGGAAGTGGTTCGGCCCCTGGTTGCAGCGGGCTCGTCTTGCCGGACGGCGCCTGGTCGGCGCAGAGCGGTTCGACCTGAACATCATGCTCGAGCACGTGGCCCCCGAGTACCTGCAGTCCGCGGCCCGCAATGCCTTCATTCCGAATCCGGAATGGTGCCTGCCGCGCGACGTGCGGCGCCTGCGTCGCGTCGATGGCGTGATGACGAAGACCCGCCATGCCGAGCAGATCTTCCGTAATCGGGGTGCGGCCATCGCACCCATCGGGTTCACAAGCAGCGATCGCCATCTCCACCACGTGGAAAGACAGTGCACCTTCCTGCACTTGGCCGGGCGCAGCAGCGCCAAGCGCACGCGCGTGGTGCTCGAGACATGGGCGCGGCACCCCGAATGGCCCACGCTGACGGTGGTACAGCATCCGCGCATGGCGGACATCCGGCCACGGGCGTCGAACATCGTGCATCGCGTGGACTACCTGGCGGACGCCGAGCTGCGCGAGTTGCAGAACGCAAATCTCTTCCACCTGTGTCCCTCGGAAACCGAAGGCTTCGGCCACTACATCGTGGAGGCGCTCAGCGTGGGTGCCGTCGTGCTGACGACCGACGCCGCGCCGATGAACGAACTGGTCACCGAAGAGCGCGGCGTGCTGATCCCGTACTCGCACACGGATCGCCAGCATCTGGCCACGCGCTACCTGGTGGATGCGCAGGCCCTGGAGGCGGCGGTCTCCACCGTGTTGGCGATGGACGATGCGGCGATCCAGGCGAAACAGCAGGCGGCACGCGCGTTCTTCCTGGACAACGATGCCGTGTTCCGCACCCGACTGGTGGAGGCGGTGGCGGCGATGGTCGGCCAGCCGCGAAGCGCGGGCGCCCGGGGCCACCATGCGGCGGTCCTGGAGGCTTGTCCAGCGCAGGAACCCGCCCTGCCGGTCGCGCAGGCCTGAGGCCGCCACGCCGCGGACCGCGCGGGTAGAATCGGCGGATGCCTCTTCTTCCCGTTTCCCTCGTCGTCATCACCCACAACGAGGCCTCGAACATCGCGCGCTGCCTGGACAGCGTGCCTTTCGCCGCGGACAAGCTGGTGGTCGACAGCGGCAGCGAGGACGAGACGGTCGCGGTTGCCGAAGCGCATGGTGCGCGCGTGGTGCACCAGCCCTGGCTGGGCTTCGGACCCCAGCGCAACTTCGCCGACACCCGGGCCATCCATGACTGGGTGCTGGTACTGGATGCGGACGAATTCCTTTCCCCCGAACTGGCTGCCCAGCTCGAGGCCGGTTTGCCCGCGCTGATGGCGTCCGACAAGGCCGGCGCCTGGTTGCGGCGACGAACCTGGCTGATGGGCGCGCCGATGCGCTGGTATCGCCCGATGGTGGGCGAGCGCATGGCGCGGCTGTACCACCGGGGGCGTGCGCGCTGGAGCGATGCGCGCGTGCATGAATCGCTGCGCTTCGACGGCGAAGCGCTGGAGTTCACTGCGCCGTTCAACCACGCCGACAACCCCAGCTTGGTGCACAAGCAGTTGAAGGTGCTGCGCTACAGCGAGCTGAAGGCGCTGGACTGGAACGACAAGGGGCGCCCGGTGCGGATGTGGCTGGCGCCACTGGTGTACCTGGCCAGTTTCATCAAGGACTATCTGGTGCGGCTGGCGTTCCTGGATGGCTGGCGCGGCTTCATCATCGCGCAGACCGCCGCCAGCTACGCCGTGTACAAGCGCATGCGCTATTACGAAATGCAGCACAACCCCGCATCGATCGATGCCGCACACCGCAAGCTCGTCCGACACGAACTGGAACGCTGATGGCCAAGCATTACCTCCTCTACGGCTCGGAGCGCTACGCGCTCGCCATCCTGCGGCCGCTGCAGGACGCGATCCGCGCCCGCGGCGGCGAAGCCGCGTGGTTCTTCGACGGTCCCGGCGCGGAAGACCTGAGGCCGGACGAGAAACTGCTGGCCACCACGGAAGAGGTCCGGCGCTGGAACGCCATCGCCGTGATCACCGGCAGCAACGCGGTGCCGCACTTCTTCCCGGGCGTGAAGGTCGAAACCTTCCATGGCTTCGATGCCGGCAAGCCGCGGCACATCTACATCCGCGGCTTCTTCGATCTCTATTGCACCACCGGGCCGAACGATACGCGCGCGTTCTCCGAGATCGCCGCGCGCGTCGGCCACTTCAAGGTGGTCGAGACCGGCTGGCCGAAGATCGATCCCTTCATGCAGGAGATCGCCGGTGGCGTGCCGCCGGTGCGCGAACCGCCCGTCATCCTGTACCACTCGACGTTCTCGCCGTCATGGAGCGCGGCCGAGACGCTGTACGAGGAAGTGAAGCGGCTGTCGCGCAGCGGCGAATGGCGCTGGATCGTGACCTTCCATCCGAAGATGAATCCGGACACCGTCGCGAAGTTCCGCGCGCTGCAGAACGACCACCTCCGGTTCGCCGACGACGACAACATCCTCGACCTGTTCCCGCAGGCGGACATGATGTGTTCCGATACCTCGTCGGCGCTGAACGAGTTCCTGTTGACCC
>NZ_JBGFFG010000106.1:0-8925 GCF_056175765.1 Pseudoxanthomonas sp. LjRoot204_2
CCGCCAGGGCGTGTCGAACGGAGCGGCGCGCACCACCTTGCCTTCGCCGATGCCCGGTGTCAGGGCGGCCTTCAGCTTTCGGTCTTCGACGCGGGTCAGGTTCATGCCGCTGTAGTCGACCAGCGCGGCTTCGTGGATCGAGAGGTGGGTGCCGTCCTCGAACTTGAACGTGATCGGCGTCTGCGCATCGCCGACCTGCTGCACGGGCGTGCGGTGGTACAGGTATTCCTCGCGGTTCCATTCCCCGGCGGGAATCCACCACGCGGTCGCGTCACGGGCCAGCGAGAACTCGGTCAGCTCCTCGCTGATCTTCACCTGCTCCAGGCCGGGCTGCTTCGGGAAGCGATAGCGGAAGCCGACGCCGTCGTCGAACACGCGAAATACCACGTCGAAGCTGCGGAAGGGCTTGGCCTTCTCCTTCAGCGTGACCGTCAGTTCGTTGAAGTGGTTGCGGATGAAGCGGCGCTCGCCCCAGGGCTGCTCCCACGTTTCGTCGAACGCGCGCGTACGCGGCTGCACGATCTCGATGTTGCGCTCGAACTTCGGCGCGTCCAGCAGCAGGAAGCCGAGCCGCGACGGTGCGATGACCGGCTGGCCCTTGCGCGATACCGCGTACGCGGGGCGGCCATCGTTGTCGGTGGACAGCTCGACGATGAGGGAACCGTCCGGCGAGGTGACGCGTGGGCCGGGGCCGGCGTGCGCGGAGGAGGCGACGGCGAACACGACCGTCAGGGGCACGACAAACGTGGAGAGGAAACGGAGCATGCGACCCTCGCGATAGGCAGAGGGCCGCATCGTGCGTGGCGGGGCTCAGTGCGACAAGCGTCGCGGCATGAATACGTATGCAAGCGCCAGGTGCACCGGCAGCAGCAGGGCGATCCAGGTCTGGTTGTATTGCAGCCGCAACGGCAGCCAGTGCAGGAACCACGCGGCCAGCGCACCCGCGCCGATGGCCACGAGCAACCAACCGAACCAGCGCGGCGGCGTGCGGCGGCGCAGCACGGCAATTGCGCCGGGGATGAGCAGCACGCACAACGGATTGAGCAGCAGCAGATTGCGGTTCGCCCACGCGGCCCAGTGGTCGCTGAAACCCCACAGATAGACCAGCAGCGAGCCGCCGATGAAGCAGACGAGCCAGAACGGCAGCGCCACGGCGACGAGCGCGCGCGGCCAGCGTCGACCCGCCAGTGCCATGACGATCGCAACCAGCACGCCCGCACCCAGCCACGGCAGCCAGCGGCGGGGCGTCTCGACAGGCTCTGCCGCGATGCGGTGCGGCAGCAACTGCATCTCCGACTGCACCAGCGGTCGACCCACGGCATTCTTCGCCTCGCGCAGGCTGTCGGCGAGGCGCATCGGCACGAACGCTTCCTCCCATCGGGACATGGGCCTGTCCGCATTCGGACCCAGCCCGAGGTCGAAGCCCAGCCACATCCACGTCGCGGGCGAGGCGAGCCGCACGGCCTCGCTGCGGAACGTGTTGCCGCGYGAGCGTCCGGCCAGCTGGGATTTCAGCCGGCCGCCGAGCGCGGCGTCCAACGCGTCGCGCACCTGGGTGGAGCAGTTGGAGGTGAAGTAGTCGTAGCGGTAGCGCGCGTTCTCGGACTTGGCCCGTTCGGCCAACGCATCGGCCAGCGCCTGCGCCTGCGCGGGCTCGATGTCCAGCCACTGAAGCGACACGCCGCGTCCGCTGTCGCGGTACTGCGTCAGGTCCTGTTCGAACGGCAGTGCGACCAGGTAATACATCATGTGGCCGCGGGCGAAGTTGCCAACGAAGTCCGCTTCGCCCGGATCGAAGAAGCCGAAGTTGTACGAGATCGCATCGCCGCTGGCGGGATCGATCACCACGATGGCGTTGTGGCCGAAGCGCTCGAAAAACACCTCGCCCGGCTGCATCGTTGCCACGCCGATCCGCGGTGCCGCCCATGCCGTCGCCGCCAGCAACCACAGTGCGCCCAGCAGCGCCAGGCGCGTGGCCGCGCTACGCATCGGCCAGCACGCCGACGTGGAAGGCGTGCACGCGCCGYGCATCGGCACGCGCCACGCGGAACATGAAGCGTCCGAGTGTCAGTTCCTCGCCGGTTTCCGGGAGGTGGCCGATGGCGGCGGTGACCAGGCCGCCGACCGTGTCGTATTCGTCGTCGAGGAAGTCGGCGCCGAAGCGCTCGTTGAAATCGGCGATCGGCGTCAAGGCATCCACGACGAACTGGCCGTCGGCCTGCGCCGCGATAAGTGCGGCACCGTCCTCGGCGTCATCGTGTTCGTCGTCGATCTCGCCGACGATCTGCTCCAGCACGTCCTCGATGGTCACCAGGCCCGCCACGCCGCCGTATTCGTCCACGACGATCGCCATGTGGTTGCGCGACAGCCGGAACTCCTTCAGCAGCAGGTTGAGCTTCTTGGATTCGGGAATGAGCACCGCGGGCCTCAGCAACTCGCGCACGCTGCCCGGGCCGTTGTCGGCGACGACGCCGCGCAGCAGGTCCTTGGCCAGCAGGATGCCGAGGATCTCGTCCTTGTTCTCGCCATGCACCGGGAAGCGCGAATGGCCGGACTCCACCACATCCTTCATCAGATCAAGGAAGCGCGCCTCCACCGGCAGCGAGACCATCTGCGCGCGCGGCACCATGACGTCGCCCACGGTCAGGTCGGCGACCGCGATGGCGCCTTCCATCATCTTCAGTGTGTCGCCCGCGATCAGGCCGTCGGACTGCGCATCGCGCAGGATGGCCACCAGATCGTCGCGTGTGCTGGGTTCGCCGGAAAACGCCGAACTGAGGCGGTCCAGCCAGGTGCGCCGCTTCTCCGACGGTTTGTCGGAGCCATCCGGCGCGAGGGTACTGTCGTCTTCTGACATCTCTTCGGAAAGGTCGCCCGTGCGGGGCGTGGCGGCCAGTCTAACCCGGTTGGACCGCTGGCGCAGGCGCTTGGCCGGGGTCGGCAGGCGTGTCCGCGGGCTCGTCCTCCAGCAGGTCCAGGCTGTAACTGCAGCCGACGAGGGTCTTGCCCGGGTGCGACGACACGTTGCTGACGTTGAGCACCGCCGAGTCGATCATGACCTTGCCGGTGTCCGGGTCGAGGGTTTCCTCGCTGCGGACTTCCTTGCCGAACATCGCCTTCTCGGGCGTGTCGATGGCGGTCTCCAGCGCCAGTTGCCTGGCCAGGGTGCGTGGATCGGGCAGGTCCAGCAGGGCGACCACGCCACCGCCGGAAAACGCGATGTGGGCTGTCTGGTGCCCGAACACCCGGATCGGCGACGCCAGCCGATATTCGGTCATGAACATGTTCGCCTGCGGCAACGGCTGCCAGCCCTGGGCGACCGCCTTTAGCGGGTCTTCAAGCGCCGGCGCCAACGCCATGAGCCGGGCCAGGTCGCCACGGCATTCGATCAGGGCGGCGAGGTCGACGGATGCTTCCTGCGCGGTGGCGGACAGCGGGAGCAGCAGCGCCAGCAACGGGGCGGACAAGGACGTGCGACGCATGCGATCAGTCTTCCGCGTAGGGGTCGGCGATGCCGAGTTCGGCCAGGATCCCGCGCTCGAGCTGTTCCATGCATTCGGCTTCCTTGTCGTCYTCGTGGTCCCAGCCGAGCAGGTGCAGCGTCCCGTGCACGGTCATGTGGGCGTAATGCGCGGCGAGTGGCTTCTTCTGTTCCTTCGCTTCGCGCGCGACGACCGGCGCGCAGATCACCAGGTCGCCGAGCAGCGGCATCTTCACGCCCTTCGGCAGTTTGACGCCTTCCGCCATCTCCGCCGGGAAGCTCAGCACGTTGGTCGCATAGTCGCGCCCGCGGTAATGCCGGTTGAGCGCGCGGCCTTCCTTGCTGTCGACAATGCGGATGGCCAGGTCCGCCTCACGGATGCGGCCCTTCAGCGCCGCCGCCACCCACTTGCGGAAACTCACCGCGGACGGGATGCCGACACGCGGCAGGGCGTAGTTCACGGCGACTTCGAGGCGGACGGGACCTTGGGTCATGGGGTATGTCTCGGTAGAGTCGAGCCCGCTCGACTGCTCGTGGCGCCATCATCCTGCGGGGCAAAGCGGTCGGGCAAGCTCGACCGCGTTCGTCACGCGGCCGGTTCCATCTCCGCGTCCTTGCCGTCGCGTGCATCGTAAGCCCGCACGATCTTCGCGACCAGCGGATGGCGCACGACGTCGCGACTGGTGAAGAAGTTGAACGAAATGCCGTCCACGCCGCGCAGTACCTCCAGCGCGTCCTTCAGGCCGGATTTCTGGTGCTTGGGCAGGTCGATCTGGGTCAGGTCGCCGGTGACGACGGCGGTGCTCCCGTACCCTATGCGCGTCAGGAACATCTTCATCTGTTCGATGGTGGTGTTCTGCGCTTCGTCCAGGATCACGAACGCGTCGTTGAGCGTGCGGCCGCGCATGTAGGCCAGCGGCGCGATCTCGATGACGTTCTTCTCCAGCAGCTTGACAACCTTTTCCACGCCGAGCATCTCGTACAGCGCGTCGTACAGCGGGCGCAGGTAGGGGTCGACTTTCTGGGTGAGGTCGCCGGGCAGGAAGCCGAGCTTCTCGCCGGCCTCCACCGCCGGGCGCACCAGGATCAGGCGCTGCACGCGCGATTCGTTCAATGCTTCGACGGCGCTGGCCACGGCCAGGAACGTCTTGCCGGTGCCCGCCGGACCGATGCCGAAGTTGATGTCATGGGTGGCGATGGCATGCAGGTACTTGGCCTGGTTGGCGCCACGGCCGCGCACCGTGCCGCGCTTGACCTTGATGGCCACGTCCTGTGGCTGGTAGTCCTCGTCGGCGATGCGGTCGACGTTGGCGGCGTTCAGTCGCAGGTGGATGGCTTCGCTGTCGAAGGTCTCGCTGGCGGTTTCCTCGTACAGCGCATGCAGCAGCTTCTCTGCCGCCGCAGCGGACTTCTCCGGCCCGGTGACGCGGAAGATGGCGCCGCGGTTGGCGATCTCCACGCCCAGGCGCAGTTCTATCTGGCGCAGGTGCGCATCGAACGGACCGGCCAGGTTGGCCAGGCGCTCGACGTTCTCGGGTTGCAGGGTGAATTCGTGGTGGCTGGGTGCGGTCATGGGGCAGGCAGGGGTCTCAAGGCGTGGCGCTAGTGACGGGTGTGCTCGTCCGCGTCGTCCACCGGCCACTGGTGGAAGACGTAGACCTCGTCGTCGACGAGGGCCTGGTCGAAGTGTTCCTCCTCCGGCGCGTCATGGCGCTCGATCCGCACGGGTTCGTCCTCCACGGCGACGACCTCCCATCCCTGTTCGCGGACGAAGGCGATGGCGCGATGCATCGGATCCGGCACGAAATCCGGGCGCAGGTAGCAGGTGACGAAGGCCCCGCCGGCTTCCACGAAATCAGGGCTGTCGGGCTGCGGACGGGCTTCCAGGGTGAACACCCACAGGCGCGGGCTGTCGGGGGAAATGGCGGCGATTCCATTGGATACAAGGACGGGCGGCAGCGTAACCCGGCGGCGATGAGGCGGACCATCACGCGCCGCTCGTCGGATGTCGCTTGAAATTTAATTAAATCATAAATTAAATAAAGTCATGACCTCTTCGAAACCACCCAAGACCGACATGGCCGCCAACGGCACAACGACCGCCACGCCGCGCAGGCGCGCGCGCGGCCGTCGCCCGACCGCCGAATCCGCCGATCTCCGCGAGACGCTGCTCGACGCCGCGCTGGGCTGTTTCGTCAGGAAGGGAATCGCCGCCAGCTCCCTGCGCGATATCGCCAGCGAAGCCCGCGTGACCCCGGCGCTGGTGCACTACTACTTCGGTGACAAGGCCCAGTTGCAAGCGGCGGTCGTGGCCGAGCGGCTTTTGCCGGTGGTGGCGCAGATGCGCACACCGGTGATGCAGGCGGGTGAGGGCGACGTGGCGGGGCTGGTGGCCGGGTTCGTGCAGGGCATCGGCGGCGTGGTCGCGCAGCATCCCTGGCTGCCGACCCTCTGGGTGCGCGAAATCCTGTGCGAGGGCGGCGCGCTGCGCGAGGTGATGATCGGCCAGGTCGGCCCGCTGCTCCCGAAGATGATGGCGGGTCGTTTCGCCGCCGCACAGCAGGCCGGACGACTCAACCCCGACCTCGATCCCCGCCTGCTGATGGTTTCGCTGATCGGGCTGACCATGTTCCCGATGGCCAGCGCGCCGATCTGGCGCCAGTTGTTCGGCGCCGACGACATCGATTTCGACGACCTGCGCCGGCACACGCTGGTGCTGCTGGACCGCGGCCTGGAGCTCGACCATGCGAAATGAACCGACCCGCGCGACCCTCGCGATCGCGCTGATGGTGCTGGCCGGCTGCAAGCCGGATGCGCCGCAGGCGCTCGGCACGCTGGAGTGGGACCGGGTGACGCTGCCGTCGCCGGTCGCCGAGAAAATCGTGCGCATCGACGTGCGCGAAGGCCAGCAGGTGGCCGCAGGCGCGCCGTTGCTGCAGCTCGAACTGGCGCGCACCCAGTCGCAACTGGCCGCCGCACAGGCGCAAGCCACGCAGAGTCGCGAAGCCCTGGCAGAACTGCGCGCCGGCCCACGCGTCGAGGCCATCGCCCAGGCGCGTGCCAGCCTGGCCGCTGCGCAGGCACAAGTCCGGGATGCGGATGCCTATTACGCGCGCTTGCAACCGCTGGGACGCCAGCGCCTGGTGGCGGCCTCCGAGGTGGATCGTGCGCGCGCGGCATCGCAGAGCGCGCAGGCACAAGTGCGCGTGGCGCAGGCTGCGCTGCTGGAGCTGGAGCACGGCACGCGCGTCGAACAGCTCGCCCAAGGCGAGGCCGCCGTCGCTTCGGCCGATGCACAGGCACGGGTGCAGGCGGTGACGCTGGAAAAGCTCACCATCGTCGCGCCACGTGCGGGCCGCATCGACAGCCTTCCCTACAAGCTGGGTGACCAGGCGCCGGTCGGTGCGCCCCTCGCGGTCATGCTGGTCGGCGATGCGCCGTATGCGCGCGTGTACCTGCCGCAGGCGATACGCAACCGGCTGAAAGTCGGCGACACCGTGCGCGTGCGCCTGGGGGGCGAGAGTGCGACACACGCGGGCCGCGTGCGGATGATCCGGAGCGAGCCCAGCTTCACGCCGTACTTCGCGCTGACCGGTCAGGACGCCGCGCGTCTGAGTTACCTCGCTGAAATCAGCCTGGGCAAGGACGCCGCCAGCCTTCCGGTAGGCGCGCCGCTGCATGTGGTGTCCGATGGCGACGAATGACGAGGGAATGGCGATCCGCGTCCGCGGGCTGACCAAGCGCTTCGGTGCGTTGGTTGCGGTGAACGGCGTCGACCTCCAGGTGCCGCGTAGGAATGTCTACGGCTTCCTTGGGCCGAATGGTTCCGGCAAGTCCACCACCATCCGCATGTTGTGTGGCTTGCTGACGCCGACCGCGGGCGCCATCGAAGTGCTGGGCCTGCGCATCCCGGAACAAGCCGAGCAGCTGCGTACGCGCATTGGCTACATGACGCAGAAATTCTCGCTGTTCGAAGACCTCACTGTCCGCGAGAACCTCGAGTTCCTCGCAGCGGTGCAGGACATCCCGCGTGCGCAGGCGCGGCGTCGCATCGATGAACTGGTCGAGCAGTACCACTTCCAGGACCGGCAGAAGCAACTGGCCGGCACGATGAGCGGCGGGCAGAAGCAGCGCCTCGCGCTCGCGGGCGCGGTGATCCATTCGCCGGAGCTGCTGTTCCTCGATGAACCGACCAGCGCGGTCGATCCCGAATCGCGCCGCGATTTCTGGGAAAAGCTCTTCGAGCTCGCCGACGCCGGCACCACGCTGCTGGTGTCCACGCACTACATGGACGAGGCCGAGCGCTGCCATCGCATCGCCATCCTTGATCGTGGCGTGCTGGTCGCGGACGGCACGCCCGATGCGCTGACGGGGGAGCTCGCCGGACGCACGCTGGTCGTGGACGCGCCGGAGCCGCGCCAGGCGCAGAAAGTCCTCGTCGGCCTGCCCGGCGTGATCAGCGTGGCGCAGATCGGCAACGTGCTGCGCGTGCTGCTGGCCGAGAACGGACAGGCCGCGGACCGCATCGCACAGGGCCTGCGCACGGCTGGCATCAGCGCGGAGGTGTCGGCGGCGCCGGCCAATCTGGAAGACGTGTTCGTCTCCGCCACGCGCGGCCAGCCTGCGCGCGAGGAGACCGCATGAAGTTCCGCCGCCTGATGGCCGTGATGGTGAAGGAACTGCGGCAGATGCGGCGCGACCGCATCACCCTGGCGATGATCGTGGGCATCCCGGTGATGCAGTTGCTGTTGTTCGGTTACGCGATCAACACCAACCTACGCGACCTGTCCGCCGGCATCGCCGACCAGTCGCGCACGGCCGCGTCGCGCGCGCTGATGATGGACATCGTCGCCACCGGCGTGGTCACCCCGACGAAGGAAGCTGCGACGCCGCAGGAACTCGTGCAGGCGATGCGCCAGGGCGAGATCAGCATCGGCGTGGTGATTCCGCCGGACTACGAGCRCCGCCGGGCGGAAGGCCGCGAGGCCGTGCAGATCTTCGTCGACGGCAGCGACAACGCCGTGCAGAGCGCTGCCGCGCAACTGGCGCAGATGCCGCTGGACGGCAGCAGCAGCCCGCTGGCGACGCGCACGATCAGCGTGGTCGGCTTCTACAACCCGCAGCGGCGCTCGGCGGTGAACATCGTGCCGGGACTGATCGGCGTGATCCTGACGATGACGATGGTGCTGTTCACCGGCGTGGCCATCGTGCGCGAACGCGAGCGCGGCAACATGGAACTGCTRATCGCCACGCCCGTCAGCAGCGCAGAACTGATGATCGGCAAGGTGTTGCCCTACGTGGCCACCGGTTTCGTCCAGACCACGGTGGTGCTGGCGCTGGGCATGTGGCTGTTCCAGGTGCCGCTGGGTGGCAGCCTGCTGCACGTCTACATCGCCGCCTGCCTGCTGATCGTCGCGAACCTGACGCTCGGCCTGCTGATCTCC
>NZ_JBGFFG010000107.1:0-8880 GCF_056175765.1 Pseudoxanthomonas sp. LjRoot204_2
CTGCTGATCAACGCCTGCTGATCAACGCCACGATGGTGGGCAGCCTGATGCCCATCATCGCAGGCGCGGCGTACACCGCGTGGCGTCAGATGCTGGATGGGGATAAGCCTGCGTCGACAGGTGGCTCTTCGCCGACGTCGACGCGGATCGAGGTCTGAACCTTAGGGATCGTGAGGCGGCGGGCCAAGGCCCGCCCTACGAAGCGGGCTGTTCTTTCGGTTTGAGCCAGCCCGCCGCGATGATGCCCAGCTCGTAAAGCAGGCACATCGGGATCGCCAGCATCAGCTGCGACACCACATCGGGCGGGGTGATCAGTGCGGCGATGACGAAGACACCGACGATCGCGTAACCGCGCCCCTCCCGCAGCTGCTGCGGCGTCACCCAGCCCAGCAGCACCATGATCACCAAGGCCACGGGCAGCTCGAAGCTCACGCCGAACGCCAGGAAGATCACCATCACGAAGTCCAGATACTTCGCCGGGTCCGGCGCCAGCGTCACCATGTCCGGCGTGAACACCGTCAGTGCGTGGAACACGCTGGGCAGCACGAGGAAGTAGGCGAACGCACACCCCGCGTAGAACAGCACGATGGCCGACACCAGCAAYGGCATCGCCAGGCGCTTCTCATGCTTGTACAGACCGGGCGCGACGAAGCTCCATGCCTGATACAGCAACCAGGGCGAGGACAGGAACAACGCGAGGAAGAACGCCAGTTTGATCGGCGCGAAGAACCCGGAGGTCGGGTCGCTGGCGATCATTTGCGTGGCCTGCCCGGCGGGCAGTTGCGAAATCAGCGGCTGGGCGAGGCGATCATAGAGCTGGCGTACGAACGGCAGCAGCGCCAGCAGGATCACCCCGGTACCCGCCAGCCCGCGCATCAATCGCGTGCGCAGTTCCAGCAGATGTTCCATCAGACTGCTTTCGGCTTCCTGATCCGGGGAGGTGCGATTCATCGCGCGTCCTTGGGCGGGAACAGGTCGGCGGTGGTGCCGGCTTCAGGCTGGTGGTTCGCTTCCAATGGCGCATCGATGTCCGCGTCGGTCGTCGCATCGGAACGGCGTTCCGATTCGATCACCGGCTCGGGCTCCCTCTCTGCAGATGCTGCCGGCGGCCTCGCGAGCGCGGGAGGCGTGATGGCGGATTCGACGTCGTCGCGAAGCGCCTTGGCGTCCTCGCGCGCCGCCTGGCGCACGTCCTCGAACTGGCGTTCGGTCTCGCGCGCGCTGTCGCGGATACGCTGCTCGGTATCGCGCAGGGCGTCCTGAGCATCCCTGAGGTTGCGCTTGAGTTCTTCGGACGCGAGCTCGCGCTCCAGCTCGTCCTTCACCGAGTACCACTGCGCGCGGGCGCGTCGTACCCACAGGCCGGCGAACCGCGCCGCCTTGGGCAGGCGCTCGGGGCCGAGCACGATCAACGCGACGACCGCGATGACCAGCAGTTCACTGAAACCGATATCGAACATGGTCGCGGCGGACGTCCCGCCGGATCAGCGGGCGTCGCGGTCGCGCTCTTTGGCGGCGTCGGATGCGTCGCTGCGCGACTGGTCATCGAGCTGGCCGGCGGGCTTGTCGTCGTCCTTCATGCCCTTCTTGAAACCCTTGACCGCTTCGCCCAGGTCCTGGCCGGCATTGCGCAGGCGCTTGGTGCCGAAGACGAGCAACACGACCACCAGCACGATGATCCAATGCCAGATGCTCAAACCGCCCATGGTGTGCTCGCAGGAAAGTTGGGGCGCTCAGGATAGCGCAGGCAGACCGCCGGGATGGCGATCCACCGCCCATTACTTCCGTTACGGGGTGCCATCCAGCGGTTCGGTGCGCACCTCGCCGTCCTGCACGGGCTCGAATCCCTGCGCCTGGGCCGGGGCTTCGACGACCACCGGCGCGACGGCGGGCGCGGGGGTGCGCGCAGCGGCCGACGCCGTTGCGCCGGCCGTGCCACGGTTGCCGCGTGCCAGTTCGGTGACTTCCTCCAGCTCGTCGCGGAAGCCGACCACCGCATCCGACGGCTGCCCGGCGCGGCTCTCGAAAATGGCGCGAGGCGTCGCGGCGCTGCCGTAGACCGAGGTGTTGGCTTCGTCGTCGATCTGCAGCACCGCGCCATCGAGCGCCACCCCGGCGAACAGACCGCGCGCCCGCGACCACGACCAGATCTCGGCCTTCAGCTGGCCGTCGGTGGATGCGCTGGCGTTGCGGCCCACCGGACCGGCGGCCACGCCCGCGTCGGCGCCGAGGGTGAACTTGCCGTTGACGATGGAGTCGAGCGAGCGGTCGTTGCGGAACACCAGCACCACGTCCGACGACTGCACGCCAGCCTGGAAGCCGATGCTGCCACCGGTGAGCTTTATGAAGACCGGCTGCGACCAGCTGCCGTCCGGGTTCTTCACCGACATCAGGCCGTGGCCGCGACGGCCGCCGATCACCAGCCCCGCCTTCAGCGTGTCGGGGATCACGACGATCGCCCGCCCTTCGTCGAGCAGCTTGTCGGGAATGCCGTTTTCCGGAATGCGCTGGATTTCGTTGAGCACGCGCACCGCATTGGCGGCGCGCTCGTCCTCCTTCGGCCCCGCGATGGCCTGGCCGGCGAACAGGGCGGCGGCCAGGGCGAGCGCGGTGGGCGGCAGCAGGCGACGGGAGGTGCGGTTCATGGCGGCTCCATAAGGGGGTTTCGCAGCAGGACGCTGCAACTGCTTGAAAGTAGGCGCGCAGGGATGAATCGGTGCTGACAGCGGGCGCCGACCACCGGTGGTGCAAGACCGGCTCGGTGCGATGCAGGGGCTCTGCCACAATACGCGGATGTCCGACACGCCCACCGCCCTGCTCGTCGTCAACCTCGGTACGCCCGAGGCGCCGACACCTCGCGCCGTCCGGCGCTACCTGGCCGAATTCCTGCACGACCATCGCGTGGTGCAGCTGACGCGCTGGCTATGGTGCCCGCTGCTGTACTTCCTGATCCTGCCGCTGCGGGGACCGAAGGCGGCCGCGAAGTACGCCAGCATCTGGCTGCCCGAGGGTTCGCCGCTGGCCGTGTACACGCGTCGCCTGGCCGTTGCGCTGCAGGCACGGTTGCCGGCATGGCGCGTGCGGGATGCGATGCGCTACGGCGAGCCATCGGTGGCCAGCCGCCTGCAGGCGCTGCGGGCCGAGGGCATCCGACGCGTGGTCGTGCTGCCGCTGTATCCGCAGTACTCCACGACCACCACCGAGTCGGTGCGCGACGTGGTCGTGCGCGAGGCGACGGGCTTGGAGGTGCGCTTCATCGAGGACTATTCCGTCGATGCCGGTTGGGTGGAGGCGGTCGTCGATGCGATCCGCCAATGGCGCGCGCGGCAGGGGGCGGGCGAGCACCTGCTGTTCTCCTATCACGGGCTGCCGCAGCGTCTGGCGCGCAACGGCGACCCGTATCCGCAGCGCTGCGAGGCCAGCACGCGTGCCATCGTGCAGGCGCTGGGACTGCGCGACGGCGAGTGGACGCTGACCTACCAGTCCCGCTTCGGCAAGGAGCGCTGGCTGGAACCGGCCACCGACACCACCCTGCAGGCGCTGGTGGCGCGCGGTGTGCGCAAGGTCGATGTGGTGTGTCCGGGCTTCGCGGTGGATTGTCTGGAGACGCTGGAGGAGGTCGGTATCGGCTTCGCGGAGCAGGTCGCGCACGCCGGCGGCGAGCTGCGTTACATCCCGTGCCTCAACGATGATGGGCAGCATGCCGATGCGCTGGCTGCGCTGGCACGCCAGGCGGACGACGCGCGCGCATGACGTTGGAGGCATTCGAGGTCGACATCGCGCTGGGCCGGATCAGCGGGCTGCGCAGTGCGACGAAGACGGGTCCGCGCGTGCTGGCCCTGCATGGGTGGCTCGACAATGCGGCCAGCTTCGTCCCGCTCGCCGGCCATCTGCCGGGGATACAGCTCGTGGTGCCGGACCTGCCGGGCCATGGGCGCAGCGCGCATCTTGCGCCCGGGGCGGAGTACACCAGTGGCGTGGCGGTCAACGCGGCGCTCGATATCGCCGATGCGCTGGGCTGGGAGACGTTCTCGCTGCTCGGCCATTCGATGGGTGCCGGGATCGCCAGCCTGATGGCGGCCGCCGTGCCGCAGCGCGTGGAGCGCCTGGTGGTGATCGAAGCGCTCGGTGGCCTGGCCGAGACCGTCGAACGCACGGCCGACCGGTGGCGCGAGGCGATCGCCGCTGCGCGTTCTCTGCCGGGCAAGCAGCTGCGCGTGTTCGGCGACCTCGCGGCACCGGTGCGGGCGCGCATGCAGGCGAACCAGTTGAGCGAACCCGCCGCGCGCCTGCTGGTCGAGCGCGGGGTACGGGCGGTCGACGGCGGCTATGTCTGGAGCAGCGACCCGCGCCTGACCCTGCCCACCCCGCAACGACTGGACGAGGCGCAGCTGGCAGCGCTGGTGGCAGGCGTCGCCTGTCCGACCACCGTGGTCTACGCGGACCCGCCACAGGCCTATTTCCCGGAACCGTTGCGCTCGCAGCGGGCGGCACTGCTGCCCGACGGCCGGCTGCATGTCATCCCCGGCACCCACCACCTGCACATGGAAGACCCCGCGACGGTCGCCGCGCTGGTCTCAGCGTTTCTGCTGCCCTGACGCGCCGCGCTTGGCGGAATGAAACGCTACCGCCAGCGCGATATCGCCCTTCCGGATCGGCGCGCTGCTCCGCCACCATGCGGTGGTGGCGGCATCCAGTTCGCTGTCGTCCTGCGCCAGGCGGCGCAGCAGGGTGATGTCTTCCGCACTGGCCAGTTGCTCGTCGGGAAGGTAATACCGCTCCAGCGGAAGCCGCGCAGCCTCCGGCGTGCGGGTCAGGCGTGCGATGAGCGCTATGGCGGCGAAGCCCAGCAGCACGTAGCCGGCCAGGAGGGTGGGAATCGAATCCCGCGCGCTGCCCACCCACGCCACGGTTCCGGCCACCAGCAAGAGTGCGAGGAGCAGCCTGGCGACACGGTCGAACCGCTGGATCGCACTGGCAGCCCGCCGACGCTCGCGCGCTCGGTTGCCGGCCTCTTCCACCGACAGGCTCTTGCGGCTCATCAGGGCGCGACGGGCATTGAGGCTGGCCGCCGTCTCGGAGGTGGGGACGGCATACAGCGAGAACTTCCGCATCGAATCTGCACCTTCGTCGCGCGTGGCGGAGACGGCACGGGAAGGGGAACGGGGGGTAAGCGGGCGGTGATCCATGGCGATATCGGCAGTGGGAAGGATCCGACGAGGTGTCGGCGCTCCCCAGGGGGCCGCCACCATCGGCTCCCCATTGAATCGTGACGCACGTCTCACTCAGGACATGCAATCCCTTCTCATCAGCCCTGGCGGGTCTCGAGGAGACGATGCAGCGAGGCCTTCAGCCGACGCCCTTCCGCATGGAACCAAGCGCGTTCGTCGCGCCAGGCCGGAAAGCGGACTTCGACCTCCCGCCAGAAGGCCGGCGAATGGTTGGCCTGGAGCAGATGGCACAGCTCGTGGACCAGCACGTATTCGAACGCCGAAGGGCGGCCCAGCACCAGCGCCAGGTCCAGCGTCAGCGTGCCATCGGGTGCCAGCGACCCCCATTGCGAGGACATCACCTTCAGGCGGATCTGCCGCGGCGACCGGGGCAGTCCCGCGAGATAGCCCGGCAGCCAACGACCGATGTCGGCACGCGCTTCGGCCTCGTAGAAGCCGCGTAGCGTCCTCCGCAAGGTCGCATCGCTGACGCGGGCAGGCAGGAATGCATGGATGCCGTCCTGCTGCCGTTCGATCCGCGCGAAACGTCCCTCGTGCCAGTGCAGGGGAAGGTCTTCGCCGCGCAGCGGCAGGTGGCTCGTCACGCCCGGCGCCCAGGGTGTCGCGTCGTCATCGGGTGCATGGCGGGCGAGCTGTTCRCCGAGCCACCCACGATGCTGCTGCAGGAAGCGGTCGCCGGAAACCAGACTCGCGCGCCACGGCAGCGTCAGCCGTGCGCCGCGTTCGTCGACGCTGAGCTTCAGGCGCTTCGCACGGGGATCGCGGACGCGTCGGACTTCGATGGTCGCGCCGTCGTCCAGCGTCAGGTGAACCACATCGCGTTCGATGCTTCGCGGGGGGGCGGGTTTGCGGTGGAGCAGTCGGAGCATGGGCACGCCGTAGCGGTGAACGAAGAAGCCGGCGTAGGCGCCGGCTTCTTCGTGGGGACATCAGGCCGGCGCGATCACTGTCGGTACCGGTAGGCCGAGGAACTGGCCATGGGGCGTCCGTAGGGAACGCCCACCGACGGGGGACCGGGAGGTTGGGAGGCGACGAGCGCGTGGGCCTCCTGACGCCAGCCGGTCAACAGCCGTTCGCAGCGGTTGGCCAAGCCGCGTTCGTCATCGGTTGCGGCGAAGGCCTTGTCGTCGCATTGGCGGATGAACTGCTTGCCGGAGGGCGTCAGCACGTCCGGGGTGACAAGCTTGAAGTCGTGGCGCGCGGTTTGCGTGGACGCCTCAGGCGCCGACTCGGGTGTGGCCATGCATGACCCCGCCGCCGTCAAGGCGACACCCAGGGAAAACACGATCAGGATCGACTTCATCTCACTCTATCCTTGTGTGGTCGGCAATCGATCCTGCGCCCGTCTCCGGACGCGTGTCAATGCGAAGGCATCCCACCCTCGGACCGCGGACCGATTCAGCTTTCGACCTTGCTGAGCTTCAACGCATGCTCCAGCACCAGGAACAGCCGCTTCAGCTCGCCCGCCATCAGSGCGAAGCGSGCATCGAGCTCGGCRCGCAGGTCGTCGTGYTCGGTGTTYTCCAGCTKGTCSACSGCGCCGTCGAGGAACTTSAGCTTGCGCACSAYCAGGTCCTCGCCGAGGACGAACGACACGTGGTCGTCCAGCACCAGCGCGAGCTTGGTGACCTGCTTGCCGGCTTCCAGGTGCTTGGCGATCTCGTCGCTCTGCAGTTCCTGGTTCTGGCACTTCACCACCGCGCCGCCTTCCATCGCATCCTTGAGCTCGCATTCCTCACCCAGCGACAGGCCTTCCGGCAACGGTTCGCCGGCGATCCAGCCGGTCAGCACGCTGCGCGGCGCGACTTCGGCGTTGAGCGGGAGAGCGGGGAAGCTGCCCAGCGCTCGGCGCACTTCCGACACCACGTTCTCGCCGGTCTTGCGCGAAGACGCATCGACGGCGATGAAGCCGTGCTCCAGGTCGATCAGCGCGTCGGTACGCGACGGCTTCACGAACGCGCGCGGCAGCAGTTCGTGCAGCAGGTCGTCCTTCAGGCGCTTGCGGGTCTTGCCGCCGGGCTTGCGGCCTTCCTTCGCTTCGATTTCCAGCAGCTTCTTCTGCAGCAGGTCGTTGACCACCGCGCCGGGGAGGATCTTGTCCTCGCCGCCGACGCTGAGCCAGATGGCGTCGTTGATGCGGTGGGAAAGCGCGTCTTCGCCGCGACCGAACGGGGAAATGAAGCCGCGCGAGGACAGCTCCAGCGGGCCGACCGGTTTGAGCACCGCCTCCGGCAGCAAGTCGTCGAGCTGGGAAAAATCGAGGGAGGTCGGGAAACGGAACAGCGTGAGATTGCGGAAGAACATCGATTATCCAGAAGTTGGGAAAAGCCGCTCCTCCCGTGGACGGGCGGAGTGATCGAAACGGAAGGGTTACTGCGGTGTCTCGCCGTCGGCGTGCGGCTCACCGGCCAGCCATGCATGGGCGTCATGCAGCGTGGCGCCGTCGCGATGGCCCAGCGAGAGGAAATCGAACAGTCTTGCGTCGCTCAACTGCGACGGACGGATATCGCCCAGCGCGCGCGCGATGGTCTCGATGCGGCCGGGCGTGTCCCGCTCCCAGGCATCCATCATTTTCTTCACCTGCTTGCGCTGCAGGTTCTCTTGGCTGCCGCACAGGTTGCAGGGGATGATCGGGAACGCCTTCGCATCGGCGTACGCGGCGATGTCGTCCTCGCGGACGTACGCCAGCGGGCGGATCACCACGTGCTTGCCGTTGTCCGACAGCAGCTTGGGCGGCATGCCCGAGAGCTTGGCGTGGAAGAACAGGTTGAGGAAGAACGTCGCCACCAGGTCATCGCGGTGGTGGCCCAGCGCGATCTTGGTGAAACCGTTGTCCTCGGCGTAGCTGTACAGCGCGCCGCGGCGCAGGCGCGAGCACAGCGAGCACATGGTCTTGCCTTCCGGAATCACCCGGCTGACGACCGAGTAGGTGTCCTGCTCGATGATGTGGAAGGGCACGCCGACGCGTTCCAGGTACTCCGGCAGTACCTGTCCCGGAAACCCGGGCTGCTTCTGGTCCAGGTTCACCGCCACCAGCTCGAAGCGCACCGGCGCCTTCTTCTGCAGCTGCAGCAGAATGTCCAGCATCGTGTAGCTGTCCTTGCCGCCGGACAGGCACACCATCACCTTGTCGCCGTCCTCGATCATGCCGAAGTCGGCGATCGCCTGGCCGACCTGGCGGCGCAGGCGCCTGGCCAGCTTGCCCTGCTCGTGCGTGACACGGCGCGGGTCGACGGCCGGGCGGCGCAGGACGGGGTCGGGCAGGGGCAGGACGGTACTCATGCCGCCATTCTACCCGGCGTCCCGATGCGCCCTCGCCCCGGCGCACGGAGGGGCGCGTGATGCCTGGCAGCCACCGTCCCGTCGCGTGCGGCCGGCACCGGCGCGCGGTGACGGTGGGGAGGGCGACGGTGTACGCTCATCGCGTGAACATCGACAGTCTCGCCGACATCACCGACAAGATCGCCGCGCTCCGGGTCGAACATCGCGATCTGGACGACGCCATTGCGCGCCTCGTCGATGATGCGGACGCGGACGAAGTGGCGATCAAGCGCTTGAAGAAGCGCAAGCTGTGGCTGAAGGACTGCATCGCGCGTCTGGAAAGCGCACTGATCCCGGACGAGCCCGCCTGAGTTCCGCACGACGGACA